>NZ_CP127044.1 GCF_030316605.1 Spiroplasma ixodetis Y32 | reverse complement strand
TTTCTCACCTCCATTCTATATTGTTCTATACAGATTAGAATTTTATTCTATACCAAGTAATAGGGGCTTTGCCCCTCGTTGCTTCGCAACTCACCCCAGTGGGGTAAACCCCACGGCCAACCAACCAAGGTTCTGGTTGGCACCGACCATTAATATAGGTTTATTTTATTTATATTTTTAGCAAAATTGACTTCTTCTCTAGATATATTTATTCTTAATCTTTGTTTCATATCATTTATTTGTCTTTCAAGAGAATTCTTTTTTTTGTTTACCTTTGGTTAGTTCATTTATTTCTTTATTTATTTGTCGATTTTTATGTCCCATTAATGCTCCTAATGACTTTAATTCTCTTCCATATTGAAGAGAATCAGTAGCACTAACATTTAATAATTTTGAATTTTTTGTGGAAACAAAATCATTTTCTATTTCCATTTTTTCATTTTCTAAAAATCTTAAATTACTTTCCATAATTGATATCTGTCTATCAATTTCTTGTAATTGTCTTTCAAGATTACGTATTTCATCTTCATCTTCTCTAATTTCTCTATCTAACTATCTAATTGATTTATTTTTTTTTATATTTTCTTGATTCATATTTTTCTCCTTTTTTAAATTTAAATATCGGACTTCTCCCCACATGTACTTGTGGAGGAAACAATGAAATTGAATGAGTTCAACAATGCTTTTCAAACAGAACAGGATTGTTTAAAATATATAGCAAGTTTGAAGAAAAACAAATGTATCATGTGTTCTTGAACAAGTTTGAATACTTCTAATTTAAGAAGAATAAGATGTTTGAAATGTCATCAAACATTTAGTATTCTTCATGGCACCATTTTTTACAAGTCACAAACACCTTTGAGATTTTGATTTTATCTCATCTTTAGATGAATAAACACCAAACATGGAATTACATCAACTGATGTTACAAAAGAATTGGGTGTGACTTTGAAAACTGCTTGAAGAATGGGTCATGAAATCAGAAATCGTATTGCCAAACAAGAACATCAATTTATTGTTGAGGGCATAGTGCAAATGGATGAAATGTATCTTTCACATATGGGTTTTAAAAAACAAGAAAGATCTTTGATAAATAAAACATTAATTGTTGAGATTTATGAAAAAACAACCAATAATTTAATTGTGAAAGTAATCAAAAACTCAAAAAGTAAAAATCTTTTGCAGTTTGCAAGAAACCATATTTCTTCAAAGTGTGATGTACATACTGATTCTTGAAAAGGATATCGTGATTTCAAATCACTTTTCCCTAATCACAAAACAGTTAACCATCAAGATGGTTATGTTTCAAAAATTGGCGTAAATACCAATCAAATTGAATCAGTATGAAAACATATACGAAGAACATTTAAAACACATATCAAAGTTGCAAAACATCATGTTCATTTATATGCCAAAGAAGCTGCATATAAATTCAACAAGATACCTACTTTTGAAACTGTAATGCTATGTTTCATTTAAAAATGTGGGGAGAAGTCCGTAGATAGGCTTTTCTCAGCATTTATGCGATAAAATTTAAAATAGTACATAAAGGGAGAAAAGCCTTAAATATAATACTCATTTATTTAAAATAAAATAATCAGTTAAAAACTTATATTAAATTTATGTATTTATTTTAACATTTTTTTTATTTTTTTTAAAATGTTTAGTTTTATAATAACATGCACGACATACAGTATTTTCAATTTCTTTCTTTTCAGTCTGTAATATATTATCTAACTTATCTAATCCTACTGCTCTAATATCATCAATAGTAAAATATCTAATGCTTGTGACTGTTCATATTCTTTAACATTACTTAATTCACTCTTTAACGAATGAATATAATTTAAAACACGACTATTATATCTTTGTAAATAAGACCTAGGAAATCATAAACTAAAAGTCATAGTTTCACCACTATAACTAGGTGGCAAGCCACCACGTTTAATTATTTTCTTAGTTTGTCTTTTAGATAAGACAACTTTATTATAGTCATCAACATTAGTATAAATATTCAATTTAAACTTAACTAAAAATAATAAAATACGCATTCTTTTAACTTTAACAATATACTCTACTTTTTCACGTGCTTGTTTTCGTATTCTATCGGGGTGTTGTTCAATCATATACATAATTCCATTAAAATTATGACCTATCAATTTACAAAACATTCCTAAACTTTCTTGTGTTTCTTTAAATTCGGGTGATAAATCATTACTATTAATTTTTAAACCTAATTCATCAAAAACAAGCATATCATTCTCTTTAAAAGCATAATTACTATTTAATTGATTAAATTTAAAAACATCATCATAAGAACAACGATAACTATACTCATTACGTACTTTAATAGGAATAGGACTTTACTACTACTCTACCTTTATGTTTTTGTGCTAAACAACAAGCAAGAGCAGATTTACCAGTACGTGGTGGTGCTGAAATAATATAACTACCTACACGTTGTAATATCTTTATATTTTTTCTAGTTATTAAAAATGGATACAGTGTTATTAATAATAAAACTTCTAAAAGTAAATAACCATATCAAGGCATTATTTCAACTCCTAACCAACTAAAAATTCTACTGCTTTTAAAAATACTCATAAAGTTAAAACTTGTTCTAAACCACTATTAAAATCAACATTTAAAACAGAACTAATAGTATCATCAAAAATACGTCTCAATAATCCATCAAGTTTAGTAAAAAATTCTCTTAATGGTTCCACCGGTAAAACCTTACCAACAACACCATAAAGTACTCACCTAAAAGCATTACGCAAATGACCAAAAACATCATATCAACTAACACGTTCATACTCAGGATTAAAAGGACTATTTGGTGGAACTGGTGTTACTTTCTCACTTGAAAAAATATTAATTTGACCAAAATTTAACCGTGGTGACATATCTGAAAATGAATCACCATGAACATCAAAAAATACTGTTAAATGTCTTAAATTTGGAACACGAATAGGCATAGTAACAAAATTATATAAATCTTGCTGATAAATATCATTATCAACCTTACCTTTAAAAAAATACTTTGTATCACCAACATTATCTAAAAAACTAAAAACAAAATTAGCAATAAAAGTTTTAAAATATTCATATTCAAAATAAAACATAAAACCTTGAATATAAAAACTTAAAGGTTTATCAATTTCAAAATTTAACTGTGTTTGAAAATTTATAACTCTCCTATCATTATTAACAAAATTCAAACGATTAGTATTCTTTTCTGCAACATAATTATAATTAAACATAATACGTGAAAATTCATCCAATTGTTTTCTATTAAAAGTATAAACACCAGACCCCATATTTATCTCTTGTGAAGGAACACCAACTGTATCAATATAATAAGAACATATATAAGTACCCTGATTACCAATAAATTCACCACTTACTAATTTTAAATCTGGTTGGTCAACATCAAAATAAGCAGAATTTCATGGAATTATTGCTCAATCATCAAAGCTATGGTATTTAACATGTTTAACCATTTCTTTTGTAATATCATAATTAACAACATTAGGGTCATTTGAAGCAATTAAACTAGTCGGTGCTTGAACAGAAGTATTTACAACAAAAAATAATTTAGCAAACTTAAATCACATAATTATTTACCAAATAAACATTTTAAAATTCACCATGAACCATAAAACAAAACAAATCCAATAAAAAACTGAGTTCCATAAACTACTAAATTTCATAAAATAGTAGTAAAATCATCAACTGGATTACCTATAAACATAGTTCAATAATCAACTATACATTGATGTATTTTATTGTAAATTTCTAAAACACTCATACTTAACACCTACCCAAACAATGACCTAAAAACAAATTTAATACTACGATAAATAAAATTAAAAAATACACCTAATACCAACCAAAAAGTCAAATTAAACAAAATATAAACTTCATTAGTAATATTTGGTTGATTTAAAAATATTTGAATATCTTTACTAGAAAATATAAAAATAAAATGCAATATACTAAGAACAAAATTAGACTTAATTAATTACCTACATTCATTCCACTAACATCTTGTGTTTGTTTATGACCCTTAGCAATTTGTTTACCAACTCATGATGAACCTTTATAAAATTTAACAGAAGCACGACCCATAGTTTTAACATTCTGTCCTAAATCTAAAGTTGGTAACATTAATTCGGGTAAAATAACCCTAAATGCAAATCTAAGCAAAATCAAAAATATCATTAACATACCCAAATTAAAACCTAAATCACCAAGTGGAAAACTAAAAACTTCATAAAAATTGAAGCAAATAATTGCATAACAGTTGTAATAAAAGGTATAAACATAATTTCACATCCTAATGTCTTGTAAATCTAAATAATCCTAAAATTAAATAAAATACAAAAATAACATTTATTAAAACAAGAATAGGCAAAGGTAAAGTGTATAAACTATCAAAAAAGAACGACTTAATAAAAAGTGTCACAGTATGTAACCCAGCAAAAGAACTTAAATACTGCATATAAATAGTTTGCACCAAAGTATTAACAACTGGTAAAAGTCTACCCAATAAAGGTAAAACAAAAACCAAACTAAAAAATAACTTTACCATTTGCTTAATTCCTTTCTAATTACTAATGTGTTCCATGAATAATATATCCCACAAATTGTTTGATAAACACTAATACCATAAATACAATTGAAATTAACACTGGTCAATTTGTAAGTGTTCCACCATCGCCAGTAGTAAATACTCAACCAAAAATATAAGTAAAAACATTTAATAATTGTTGTCCTACACCACCAATCATATTTAATAATGCTGATAATCCAACAGGCATATTAATCATCCCCTTTCTCTAATTCTTTTTGTTGTTTTTCCATTTCTAATTTACGTTTCTTTTTTTCAAAATCTTTACGACAAAAAGTACAATCCGATTCACTATCATTATCTTTTATATGTTTTTTATGTTTAAATCTTTGTATACCTTCACGTATTCAACTTCTACAAAACCAAAGAATTAAACAAAAACCACCAATATATAACGCATATTTTATAATTTCTTTCATGTCCATTATTTAACACTTCCTTTTTTTCTTTTTTTTAAAAACTTAACGGACTTCTCCCCACATGTACTTGTGGAGGAAACAATGAAATTGAATGAGTTCAACAATGCTTTTCAAACAGAACAGGATTGTTTAAAATATATAGCAAGTTTGAAGAAAAACAAATGTATCATGTGTTCTTGAACAAGTTTGAATACTTCTAATTTAAGAAGAATAAGATGTTTGAAATGTCATCAAACATTTAGTATTCTTCATGGCACCATTTTTTACAAGTCACAAACACCTTTGAGATTTTGATTTTATCTCATCTTTAGATGAATAAACACCAAACATGGAATTACATCAACTGATGTTGCAAAAGAATTGGGTGTGACTTTGAAAAATGCTTGAAGAATGGGTCATGAAATCAGAAATCGTATTGCCAAACAAGAACATCAATTTATTGTTGAGGGCATAGTGCAAATGGATGAAATGTATCTTTCACATATGGGTTTTAAAAAACAAGGAAGATCTTTGATAAATAAAACATTAATTGTTGGGATTTATGAAAAAACAACCAATAATTTAATTGTGAAAGTAATCAAAAACGCAAAAAGTAAAAATCTTTTGCAGTTTGCAAGAAACCATATTTCTTCAAAGTGTGATGTACATACTGATTCTTGAAAAGGATATCGTGATTTCAAATCACTTTTCCCTAATCACAAAACAGTTAACCATCAAGATGGTTATGTTTCAAAAATTGGCGTAAATACCAATCAAATTGAATCAGTATGAAAACATATACGAAGAACATTTAAAACACATATCAAAGTTGCAAAACATCATGTTCATTTATATGCCAAAGAAGCTGCATATAAATTCAACAAGATACCTACTTTTGAAACTGTAATACTATGTTTCATTTAAAAATGTGGGGAGAAGTCCGTAGATAGGCTTTTCTCAACATTTATGTGATAAAATTTAAAAATAGTACATAAAGGGAGAAAAGCCTATAATATTTATGAACAAGCTGTTATTAGTGCTTTTAAAGAAAATAAAGAAGTTTATGGAACAAGAAGGTTAAAAGTCATACTAGCAAACCAAGAAATTTATTTATCACGCAGAAAAATTAAAGAAATTATGAATAAGCATAATTTAATATCAAAATACACTAAATTATCATTCAAAAATCATCATAATAAAGTCAATGATAGTCAAATAACCAATCTTGTTAATAGAAACTTTAATAATAGAATTAAAAATGAAGTTATTGTTAGTGATTTAACTTATGTTCAAGTTAATGGTAAATGAAACTATATTTGCTTATTAATTGACCTATTTAACCGCGAAATTATTGGACATAGTGTGTTGGAGTTAAAAAAGATGCATCATTAGTAAATCAAGCATTTATGCAATCAAATCGCTGTTTAAAAGATATTGAAATATTTCATAGTGATCGCGGCAATGAATTTAACAATAAAATGATTGATAAACTTTTATTAGCATTCAATATTAATCGTTTTTTAAGCAAAAAAAGCTGTCCTTATGATAATGCTGTTGCTGAAGCAACTTTCAAAACTTTTAAGACAGAATTTATTAATGATAGAAATTTTACATCATTAATCCAATTAAAATTAGAATTATTTGATTACATCAACTGATATAACAACATAAGAATTCACAGCACTCTAAACTACTTAACCCCCATCAAATACCAAGCACAAATGTCTACCAAAAAATAGTCCTAAAAAGTGTTGCCATTCCACTATTTTAAGAATATTATTATAAATATTATTTATAAGCAATTTTATTTTTAATATTAATATAAAACCATCATTTATTTTTAATGTTCATTAATAACAACAATTATTTTTTGACTAACATTGTTAATTTTAATAAAATAATTAATTTTTTGTGAATTAACTCGTTTGGCATTACGCAATGCTCAACCAATAGAACGTATTAGATAAAAATTTGTTGTTAATAACAATGGCTTAATTAATGCAAATAGTAAATTAAAATCAGTATTTTCTTTAAACATTAATTGTGATTGAATTGCTATTCTTTGAATTCAAAAATTACTATCATTTATTAACTTAAATAAATATTGATCTCTAACACTAATATTATTGTTGCTAAATATAAGAACACCAATAATATTATCAAAATAATCAGTAGTATCTCATCAAATATTATGTTTAATTATCGATAAAAGCCAATCTAAGTCATTAAAACTTAAGTTTTTCTTTCATCAAAGATTTAAAAATTCCATTGCTGTATATTGAAATTCACGATTTTTTTGTAAATATAATGTTTCAAATAACTGTTTTTTATTTACTAACGATAAATTTTTATTTCATTTATTTAAAAATAATTTTACTAATGGTTTTCGTTTACTAGTTAAAATTCCATAAAATTCAAAATTATTAATTAAAAATTTTTCTTGTTTAATTTTAGTATTGATATTAGCATTATTAATAAAAATTGTCGTTAATATTTTTATTTCTTCATTAAATTTTTCCATATATACCTTTCTATCTATATAAAATATTTTATCTTAAAAATATTGAAGGGAAAGTACTCATTAAAATAATCATTATTATTGCTAAACAACTAAATATGCATAATCTAAGAATATGACGAAAATGTTTTTTATTTAAATAATTAATTGTTTGATTTAAATACATTAAATTTCATTTATTAATTGGCAATTGATAATAATCCAAAATAGCGATTAAAATTGCATGTCGTTTAAATAATTTACATTTTTTATAATATTTAATATGGAATGAAATTTCATTTCAATGCTTGAAACTAAAAATATTATTAAGATCCATTAGTTCCGAAACAATTTCTTCTGGTGTAAAATCAGCATTTGCTGCATAAAAAGATTTGAATTGCTTATTTTGTTTAATTCAGTATTTAACCTCATAAATAATCATAAATAATGCAATTACTAATACCATTACCACTGTTAAATCTTTAAATATATTTACCGCATACAATAATTTTCGAAGTTCAAAACTAATTTTTTGATCAGTTTTATCAATAACAGTTAATAATATTGAAAGAATTATTGAAAATATTGATAAAAACAATGCTAATATATCCATAATTCTAATTTTTTATGTACATTTTAATTTAATATATTTAAATAAATCTTTAACAACAATATTAACATCAATTGTTAATGTTAAATTTTGTATATTTGTTTGTATTTCTTCATACCTAGCTTCTTCTAACTTTTCTTCATCCTCATCAAAAAACATAGTTTTCCCTCCATCCTATATCATAATTTTAACATTATCCGTAACTAAAACTAAAAAAATGAACAACTCAAAAAGTTGTTCATTTTTATATTTTAGTAATAGTTTATTTTGGAATTCAAGTTTTTAATAAATCATTTTTAATATTACCTACTTGTGGCCCATAAATTACCTGAATAGCTGTACCTTTTTTAAAGATACCAACTGCACCAGTTGATTTTAAAATATTATCATCAACTTTAGTTTCATCAAAAACTGTAACACGCAATCTTGTAGCACAATTGTCTAATAATTTAACATTACTTCGTCCACCAAGACCTTTAAAGATATTTTCTAACATATCATTATTTTTATCTTTATTAGTATCAGGTGTTAATGTTTGTTTCTTTGTCATTTCTGCTTGTAAAGTTTTATGAATAGACTCTGCACCATCAAGATAAGTAATTTCAACTTTATTGGCAATTACTTTAATATTTTTAGTTCCACTTAATCTTAATAAAGCTTTTGAATAAATATTTGCATCTTTTAAAGTTGCAACTAATACTTTATCTTTAGCGTTAACATCGATGATATTTAATGCTCCACCAAGTCCAAGTAATAAATTTTCTACTTTTGTTCTACCTTTTTTTGAAGACTTATCTAAAGAACTTTCAACACTTTGTAAAGCTAAGTTGGTTGCTAATTCTCCTTCTTCACGACCTAAAGTTTTGTAATTTCTTCACTTAATAATGTAATAGAACCCAAAGAAATAAGCAGGTGCCATAATTAATCCAGTAACAAATACTCAATAGAATCCTGTTTCTTTACCAAGAATACTTGGTAATATTCCAAAGAAAGAAAAGTCAATAAATCCAGCAGCAAAACCTTGACCAACAACTATATTTAATAAATACGCCATCATAAAACTAATTCCTGCCATAAATGCATGGAAAACAAAACATAATGGTGCTACAAATAAGAATGAAAACAATAATGGTTCTGTAACTCCTGTTAAGAAAGAAGTTAGAGCAGCAGATCCTAAAATACCGCCAACCATTTTTTTATTTTCTGGTCGTGCTAACATTCACATAGCAAGCGCTGCAAATGGATAGCCATATTGCATATATGCAAATCGCCCACTCATAAACATTGTTCCTGGTGTTTGATTCATGTGTCCTACTGCATTAGAAGCAAATTGTCCAAAGAAAATATTGTACGCTCCAACAAAATGATCACCAGATTCATTAATTCAATTTCCACCAATTCCAGTATATCAGAAAGGTGCATATTGAACGTGATGCAATCCTGTTGGTATTAATAAACGTTCAGTAATTCCAAAAAACATTGCAATAAATGCTCCACCAACTGTCGGATGAAAATTATCACCAGTTAACTGTCCATCAGTAAGTTGACCTGTATTCATACCAGCTGCTAAGCAATTACCAATTTCTCTAAAAGCAATTAATAACATTGGTCAAATAAAGAAAAAAGCTAATCCCATTCCTATTCCAACAAAAACAGCTAAAATTGGCACAAAACGTTCACCACCAAAAAAAGCTAATACTCTTGGCATACGAATATTGTATGAATGATTATGAACAATTGATACTAATCAACCAACAAGAATGCCACCTAAAACTGAAGTATCAAACGTAGGAAATAATCCTAAGACAGAAGAAAATAAACCAGAAGATTTACCACTTTCTGGAGTAATCTTTGCACCTTTACCTAAACCTCATGGATCAAATCCCAACATTCCTGTTTTAGGATTTCAAAAAAACATGCCACTAATAACTGAAGTCATAACAATAAAAGCAATAAATCCAGAAAGAGCAGCTACACCTTTACTAGCTTTTGCAAAACCAAAAGCAATAGAAATAGCAAAAATCAATCCTAAATTAGCAAAAACAACGTTTCCGGCTGATTGCATAATTGAAAAAATATTAATAATAGCAACAAGACTATCATGATTAGGTAATTGCTTTAAAGCACTAGCAACTCCACCACCAATTCCTAACAATAAGCCAGCTATTGGTAATGTAGCTATTGGTAAAACAATGGCTCTTGATAAGTTTTGCATTTTGCCAAACATTTTGCCACCTAATTTATTGAAAGTTCCTTTAAAAGGAAAACTAGGATTTTTCTTATCCTCAGGAGATGTTTGTTTACTATGAAAAAATTTACTCAT
>NZ_CP127043.1 GCF_030316605.1 Spiroplasma ixodetis Y32 | reverse complement strand
ATAACAACTCCTTATTATATTAGTATAATTATTAGTAAATCTAATAATATATTTATTATTAATATAATAACATTTTTAATTATATTTTACTAATAATATAATTATTATTAAAAATATTAAAATTGCTAGCAATTTTAATAGTAAAAAAAATAATTTAATTCAAATATTAAGTATAATAAAATAGAGTATAATAAATTAAAAATATGGTTAAAAAAGAAAATTTGTCTTATACAAAAATTTTAGTTAAAATTTTTGTTGAATATAAAAAGAATAAACCATATTAAAAATTAATTGAAAAAATAATGCTAATAATCAACTAATTAAAACGATGACATATCAAAAAATAATGAGGAAAATTCAGAAATATTTGCTACTAGTTTAATAGTTTGTTTGTAAATAGATACTGAAGATTCTAAACAGGTTCTTAGTAAATTATAATCCATAAAATTGATATAATTTACATTAGAAAATTATTTTTAGTGTTTATTTGTTTATTGGCTATTAAAATTAATTGTAATTTTTTAGATTTAAGAGGAGGAATAAATTATGATAAGTATGAAAACATTATTAAGATTATTAGGTGCAGTTAGTTTAACTACAGTTGCAGCAAGTTCAGTTGTTGCATGTCATAATGATATTTTTCAGTTAGTATCTAATTGAAATAGTAATAATGGTGAAATTAAAAGTTTAGTAAATGTTAATGATACAGTTTATGTAGGAACAGGAACTGCTGATGGTCAAGGTAAATTATATAAAAGTAAAGATGATGGAAGTTTTGAATTAATTTCAGGTTGAAAAGATAGTAATGGTACAGTTGTTAGTTTAGTAAATGTAAATGGTACAGTATATGCAGGAACAAGAACTGCTAGTTATAAAGGTAATTTATTCAAAAGTAAAAGTGATGGAAGTTTTGAATTAATTTCAGGTTGAAAAGATAGTAATGGTACAGTTGTTAGTTTAGTAAATGTTAATGGTGCAATTTATGCAGGAACAGGAACTGCTGATGGTAAAGGAAATTTATATAAAAGTAAAGATGATGGAAGTTTTGAATTAGTATCTAATTGAAATAGTAATAATGGTGAAATTAAAAGTTTAATAAATGTTAATTGTACAGTTTATGTAGGAACAAGAACTGCTGATGGTCAAGGAAATTTATATAAACGTAAAGATGATGGAAGTTGTGAATTAGTATCTAATTGAAATAGTAATAATGGTGAAGTTTATAGTTTAACAAATGTTAATGGTGCAATTTATTTAGGAACAAGAACTGCTGGTTATAAAGGAAATTTATATAAAAGTAAAGATGATGGAAGTTTTGCATTAGTATCTAATTGAAATAGTAATAATGGTGAAGTTTATAGTTTAACAAATGTTAATGGTGCAGTTTATGCAGGAACAGGAACTGCTGATGGTAAAGGAAATTTATATAAAAGTAAAGATGATGGAAGTTTTGAGGAAATAGTTAATTGAAAAACAATTAATGGTGAAGTTTATAGTTTAGTAAATGTTAATGGTACAGTTTATGCAGGAACAAGAACTGTTAGTTATAAAGGAAATTTATATAAAAGTTAAATGGAATGGAAGTTTCGATCCATGAATATGGGTAATGTTTAACTTATTAAATATTATCAAGTTGCTAAGTCAGAATTTGAAAATAAAAAAAAGTTCCTGTATAAAATAAGGAACTAAAAGTTTTAAAGGTTATTTGAACTTGGTGTTTATGTTTAAATTTTATATTCATTTTTTATAATTATTTTGTTCTATAAAAAATAAGAACAATTTAATTATAACACTTTTATTTTATATTTTAACACTTATTTACGTTAAATATTTTAATTAAAATTACACAAGAAAACATAAAATTGTTAATTAAACATAGTTATTTTTGTAAGTTACACAGATTACTCTAAACATTACCAACACCTGATACATTTGTTTTCCTTCAAACTTGCTATATATTTCAAACAATCTTGTTCTGTTTGAAAAGTATTGTTGAACTCATTCAATTTCATTGTTTCCTCCACAAGTACATGTGGGGAGAAGTCCGATATTTATAAGTCAGTCATTAAATTTTTAAAAACCCTCATTATGAGGGTTTTTATGATATATTTACATTTTTTGTGATTTACTATTAGAACTTTGATTTTTACTTGTGGAAGCTTCGCTATTTATTTTTGATTTATCTTTTTCAAATCCAAGAGTATTAGCAACAACTTTTTCTTCTCAATTTTTATTTACTTTATCCAGTGATTCTTTTTCTGTTTTTATTTTTTTTAATTCAGTCAATGATTTTTCACTTTCAATAAGTGCAAGAGAAACATTAAATAATTTTATTTTTTGTTCAGTAATTTGATTTTTTATATTTTCTAATAATGATTGTATTTTCTTATTTTTTGTTTTTAATTCTTCAGTTTTAGTATTTTTATCATTTTCTAACTGCATATCTAAATTTCGTTGATTTTCTTTTAAACTTGTTATTTCTTTTTGATGTTCTAGTATTTTAGTACATAAATATTTTTTTTGTTTGATTGTTTCTTCATATGTGATTAATAAATCATTTATTTCTTTATTTATATTAATTCGATTTTCATTTGCTTTATCTATTTTTTTTTGATTATTTTTATAACTACAAAAAATACCAAATGTTAACACTACAATAATACGACGTCAAATACTATCTCTTCACTTTTGCATAATCTGAATATTTTGAATAATATTTTGAACATCTTTTATTTTTGAATTAATATTTTTCTCATTACTTTCAATTTCTTTTTTTAAACGAGAAATAGAATTATTTTTGATATATATATTGTCTTGTAATGTTTTAATATTTGAATTTATTTCATCTATTTTTATAATTAGTTGATTTTTAAAACTTTTATTATCATTCAAAATAGTTTGCATTTGATTATTGTTATCAACAATCTTTATTACTAATTGTTGTTGGTATTTTTCTAATTTTTGAATTTCTAATTCTATTTCTCTTTTTTGACTTATTAGTTCAACTAGTTTTTTATCTTTAATTTCTAATTCTAATTCTTCTTCTTGGATTTGAATTCTTGAATTTAATAAATCAAGTCTTCTTTCCAATTCTTTTATATCACTTAGTAATTTTAATATTTTTTCCCGTGCTAAATTTATTATTGTTATTTTGTTATTACTTTTAATTCCATTGTTTTTTTGAGTAATTAATTTTAAACTTTCTTGTTCTAATAATCTGATTTGTGTGTTTAAAGATTGTAAAGTTTTCTTGCTTGATTCTCTATCTTTATTTAAATTTTCTAGTTTTGTTATTTCTGTTATTATTTGTCGTTTTTTTAATTCGATTATTGAATAAAAATTTTCAAAATTATCAATTTTTATTTCTTCGGATTCTTTGTTATTACTTTCTAACTTTGAATCATATCCACTATCATACTCTAATTCTTCTACAAAATATTGATAATGATTGTTATTAACATAATTTAAAGTAATTTTTTCTTCGAAGTTTTCATTTATATTTGCTATACATTTTTTTCTATCATTATCTGCAAAAATAATAATATTATGATTTAAAAACTCAGAAATATTAAATAATTCATAGTGATCACCATATATACCATCTTTTTTCATTATTTCACAATATTCTTCAAAAGTTTTTGCCTCTTTAATATTTTGCAGTCTCAAAGCTATTTCGTTTTTTGAATTAAATTCTGGTAAAAGACCTATTAAAATATTTTTTTGTTCTTCATTTATATTTTTTTTCATATATTCTATAACATTTATACGAAATAATAACACCAAATGCTTAATATTATAAACATTATTAGTTTTATTAAAATAATCAAAAATATCTTTTCAATGTTCTACACTATTAAATATTTTTTGACATCTTTCTTTTAGTTTATTTTTATCTTTTTTAACTGGTTCTAAATATGCCAACATGCTACTTCAAAACATGCAATTACCATCACCAGGAACATCTATTGTTTTTATCATATTTGCATTTCCTTAAAAAATCTCATTTACTTTTTAAAAAAAACAATGAGATTATCATATACAACTTATATAAAGTTTACATTTTTATTATATATTTTTTTATCTAAAAGTAAATAAATTTTTTATTTACATTTTTTTACACATTTTTTAACTTTTAGCCGTTGATCTTCTATATCTTTTATTCTTTCTTCTTGAGTTTGAACATTTGAATTTAATAAATCAAGTTTTCTTTCCACGTGTTTAATTTCACTTAGTAATTTTGTTAATTTATCATCTTTCTTTTCTTTTTCCATAACTTACTCCTTTTCTTTTATTTTAACGTATCCTTTTAAACATTAAAACTCATTTACTTTGCTATAAAAATAATTGGTTAAAACTTATTAAAACTTATATATTGGATAATAACTACATGTTATCAAATTTTGTATATTTTACAATTAGTTAAGTTTTAATCAAAATTGAGTTATGAAATATCTATATTTTTATTAAAGATTTTAACCATTTGTTTCCTAAATTTTGTTTGATTATATGATTTCAAAATTGAATATTTGGGTTTTGAAAGTTGCTAGTTTTCAGTTGTAAATTTTGATTTGTTCATCAACAAATTTTTTCATGTTTTCATTAGGAACTATAAATAAAACATCGTATCCGTTTTTACAGTAATGTCGTAATCCATCAAATTTTTGTCTCATTCGTTGTTTAGTTTTTCTAGTTCTTTCAAATTCAATAATCATGATTTTATTTTCATAGTGAACTAATAAGTCGGGATATCCTTTTCCACGATAACTTTCTGCTTTTAGTTCTTTTTCAGTCTGATAAGAAAGTATGTCGCTTTGTTGACAAAGTCATTTGATGAGTAAATCTTGATGTTTTAATTCATTGTAATTAATTCTTATGCTTTTACTTTTTTGCCAAGTTTTCGGTTACCTAGACTTGAGAGAATGTAGATGTTTTTTCTGGTTAGTTGGTCTACACGGATTAATTTTTTATTATTTAATATTCTAATTAATGTATCTACAGTTGCATTATTTTTGTTTAAAAGTAGTGCAATTTGTTCTGTGTTGAGATATCCTCAACGGTTGATGATTTCTAAAATTTTTAATTGTTCCATGACTCTTGTCTCCTTAATGTTTAATGTGATAACGTTTGAAAAATGTTTTCTTTCTTTTGGCGAAGCGCTTTCGCGCGGACTTTTTCTTTCTTTTGTAAAAGAAAGAAAAAGTTATTTCTCCCCAACCTAAACAGATTACCCCGGTCACTCATAAGTTTACGTTGGGGGAGCGGGGTAATCTGTGGTAAAGTAATGAAATTGCTTTATAGGTTGGGGAGAAATGCAACTCATTGACCAGTTTCTAAAAACTGCTTTCTAACTGCTCAAATTATTTATCACAGATGGTATTTTGCAAGATAATTTTGTCGATAAAATGTATTGAATTTTCTAAAATTATTTTGCAATATGCTTGTCCAACTTTTAATTTTTTTAAATTATTTGGATGAACAATGTATTCTTCAACTTCACGAACAGAACCCTTTGAACTTTTTTTATTTTTGGTATCATATTGCTTAGTAATTTTTTGCGAAGTTTTGGTTCCAAAAACTTTGGCAAGATATTCAGCACTATTTGGGTCTTTGATATTATGAGCAATGATGTTAGCTGTGTTTCCAAAAATAGTATCTGTTAAATCCTTATTATCGGTTTTTAAATCATTAATAGTTTGAAAACATAAAAAGCATTGATAATTAAAACTGCGAGTTTTATTAATTAAATTGATAATGCTGTCACTTGCAAAAACATTAAACTCATCTAATATAATATTAATATGTTGATTTCTTGATTTTATAGAAGCAAACTCTTTTAAATCTTGGATAAGTAATTTACCTATGTTGCTAGCTAACTGAGGATAATCTAATGAATTCAAAGAAAATAAAATAACTTTATGATTTTTAACTATTAAAGAAAAATCATTTTTTAAACCAATGCTTTGATTTAATTGTTCATTATAAACATTTAATCTGTTTTCTAAACATTGGATATCATCATTTTTAAATATAGTTTAATAATCATAATTTTTATCATTACTATCAATTAAATTTATTAAATTTTCTTTTGAAAAATATTTAATAATATTTGATAAAGTCATTTCAATTTTATTATTTACTAAAGTTTCTAAAAGTATTAGTAAATAACTATGTGCAATTGCTTGATAGTGTGGTTCGGTGAAATCAAATAAACTCATTATTTTATCTGCTAAAACAATATGACTTTTTGAAGCTAAAGGATTATATTGATTATCCCCATTTATTGTTCAAATAAAAGCATTATTATCAATAGTTTTAACTTTGTTTATTAAATCAATATCACCTTTCCCATTAATGATAATTACTGTTTGGTTTAACTTATATACAAGTTGATTGATTATTGATAAAGCTGTTGTTGTTTTTCCTGAACCAGTTGCTCCAATCAATAATGTATGTTGGTTTAGCTTTGATTTAACTAAACCAATTTTTTTATTTAGCTTTATTAAATTTGTAGAGCCTAATTTTTTAAATTCTTTTACTTGAGATTTTGCTTCATTTTTAAGTTTTTAGTTTTTAGGATTTCATTTTCCAAAATTTATATAAAAATAATAAAATAGACATCCCATAAAAATTAAAAAACTAACACCAAATGAAGTTTCTGTAACTCAACTTGTCAATATGCTTGAAATTCAATTTTTAAAATTTACACTTGGATAATAATATCAAGCATATAAGATTGCAGAAATGAAAGCTACTGCCATTCATAATGCAAGAAAAATAAAACTTCATATCATTGCAAAAATTCAAATTTTATGAAAAATATTTTCTTGTCATTTGTCTTTTATTCAATTTATCATCATTTATTACTCCTTTTTAGGTATATGCCGTTATTTGGCTCATATTTACCATTTTTAGCGATTTTTAAGAATGCGAATGGTTTTGTATTCATATTCTTAAATTCAACGCTTTTTAATAATTCAAACACTATATTAGTATACATTGTTACATATTGTTTACAAACTTGACTTTTCTTTAAAAGCTTTTAAAATAAAATCTTTTTCAATTTCTAAAATTTCTTTTAAACAAAAAGATTTATTAAATTTTCCCCCTAAAGTTTTAATATAAAATTTTCATTCTTGATTGTCAGTTTTTAGTCATAAAGTTTCACTTATAAGTTTTTGAAAATCTCACACTTGAAACACCAACATCGAGGTTTTAGAAATAAAATAAGCATTGCACTTATCATTTAATTTATTTTCCTTTAATCAATTTTGATAAGTTGATAGAAGTTCTTGTTCTTTATTTGATAACTGCATTATTTTTACCCCCTACTCTTTTCAAGATACTTCGTTAGATTTATTACTATTATTTTTTGTTCATTTAAAATTTGTAAAATCATATCCAGTTTTTGATTAATATTATTATCAAAGCTAATAAGATTTTTTAAGTTTAATTTGCCATAAGTAGCTAAACTTAAAGCGTCATTTGATTTGTTTAACATTTTATGACTTACAAATGTAGCACTAATTTCTTTTTCGCCAATTGTATTATCACCAGTACCTTTGTAGGTTGCAGTTAAATCTAAATTTAATTTAGTTAAATCTATACCATAGAAAAATCATAATTTTGTACTTGACTTATTTGCATAATGTTTACCTAAGTAATCTATTCTGACCTTTTTATTTCTGACATCTATACCAGTTTCTTCTAACATTTCATTAATTACTGTTTGATAATGGTTATTATTTTCTAGACCACCAGTGATAGTACTGTATTTGCTAATCTGTTTGTTTTTAAATAATGGGTTGTATTCTTTAGTTAGTAAATAATGATATTCGTTATCTTTTAAAACATAAGGTAATATAGCAACTCCTTGATTGCTACATCAAGGTTCTTCAACACCATGCATAAATTCAACATTAATAATTTTTAAATATTCTTTATTATTCATAAAAAAATCTTCCTTTCCAAAAGTGTTTTTAAAAATAAAAAATTGCAACTAAAGTAATAGGTGCAACATAATTATTTTTAAATTTTCTTATATAAAAGAAAGATATAAAAAAATATTTTTTTATAATAGATAGGTCTATATTTTGCCGGTATACCTAATTACTAAATATTCAATTTTTATAACTTAACTTTATCATATTTAATTTTTCATTACAAATATAATATTCAATTAAATATAAATCGTTACCGGTGTCACCGGCAAAGACCACACCAGTAACTAGATAATTGTACAATAAATATACTAGTTAGTGAACTATAAATAATATTTTTATTAAATTTCCTAAAATTAATATAGGTATATACTAGAATTAACAATGTATATTATGTTTAATTTTAACTATTTTTCGTATTAATAATAGAAAATTAATTAATTTTTAATTTTTTTTTGATAAATTTATTATATTTATTTATATTTATTATATATTATATGACATTAAAATATCTATATTAGATATATATAATATAGATATAATTCTAGTATATACCTATATGAATTCTAGTATATACCTATATGAATTCTAGTATATACCTATATGAATTCTAGTATATACCTATATGAATTCTAGTATATACCTATATGAATTCTAGTATATACCTATATGAATTATGTTATAATTTAAATTATAAATTATATTTAAGGGGTAAATTTATGTCAAATAGTTTAGTTGATAAAAAAGAAAACAAATTTATTAAAAAATCCAATGTAATTGTAAGAACAATTACAAATGATACATCAGGTTTATTAACTCAAAGGTTATTTAATTTTGCTATTTCTTCAATTAAATTCAATACTAATTTTAATGGTGTTGTTAGGGTAAATTTAAATGATTTTTGTATTTTTCATGATATTAATAATACAAATTTATATGAAAAAGTTGTTCATAAGAAAAAAGAAATGACAATTATAGAAAAAGAAATTGATAATATTACTAGTTTAAAATTTTGATTACAAGATGAAAATAAAGAAGAGTATAGTTTTATAAATCTTTTTGAAAGAGGTACTTGATTTAAAAATCAGGGAATACTTGAATTTAAAGTTGTTCAAGATTTAATTAAAAAACATTATATTGATTTAAAAAAAGATTATACAAATATTTATTTACCTTATACAAAAGAAGTTACGAGCAAATATTCAATGCGTTTATATGAATATTTGCGAAGTTATTTGTATATGAATGCTAAAACTAAAGGTACACCAACTTATGCACATGAATGAAATTTTGAGCAACTTTCTAAAATTTTAAATTTAAGTTTAAATAGTTGTTATTTTAAAAATATTAGTATTTTAAAAAAACAAATTTTAGAACCAGTTAAAAGAGATTTGTTAAAAACTGATATTATTTTTACTTATGAATTGATAAAAGTTGGTAGAAAATATAGTAAAATAATTTTAAATACGCATTTAGATTTAGAAAAATTTAATGCTCAAAATCCTGAACTTGAAAAAGTAGCAACTAAAAAAGAATATGAAATATGTAAAAAGTATGTGAATAAATCAAAGTTAACAGAAAATAATTTTGAAAAACAAAAAACTAAAATAATTAAACAATCACTTTTAAGTGATAAAGAAGTACAAAAAATTTTAGATAATATTGATTGTGACTAATATCATGAAAAATTAAAATTGTTAATATTTTATTATCATTTATAATAATAAAATTAATAATAAAAATGATAGTAAATTGCTATTAATTTATTAATAAATATTATTTTTATTTATCTTTAGTTTTAATAAATAATATCATCTTATTTATAATTTCTGAGTTACTCATTCCAGTTTCTTTTGTTTTAGTTTGAATATAATTTCAGACATCTTCTTCAAAATATATTCCTTTAAAAACTTTACTTTTACTTTTACTTTTTAAAAATGCAAGTGAGTTATCTTCTTTTTTTGGATACTTTTTTACTATAGTATTCTCACTTTTTTTAGTTACTTTTTTAATATTTTTAACATTAGATTGTGGTTGAAAATTTAAACCAAATAAATTTGAATTTTCATTTGCCATTATAATACACCTCTTTCAATTAATTCGTTATAAACATGATGATAAGGATTTGTTTCCAATTTCACTGATTTTGATAGAGCTAGTGGAATACCAACAATTTCAGATTTTTTTAAAGCTTGTTTACTTCGAATCTGAGTTTTTAATATTTTTTCTTTAAATTGACTGTTACCAATAAATTCAGTAAAGTCTTTAGAAATTTTATAATGATCAAAATTATTTAATACTATTGTATTAATATTGTTGTTTATTGTTAATTCTTTACACATTTCTTGTCATGTATTAGTTAAGAGATTTACAGCTGATAAAGAATTAATAGAATTATCACTAACTATTATTATTTCATCAGCAATGACAAAAGCATTTTTGTTTATAATATTAATGCTTGGGTTAGTATCAATAATAACATAGTCGTATGATTTTAAAAGCTCATAGTTTTTAATAAATGTTCTTTGTAATGCTCCCTCTCTAGCTGTGCGATTGATAAGTTCTGTTTCTAGAGTTGTCATAGCAATATTAGTTGGGATTATATGAATATTTTCATGTAAATTTATATTTTTAATAATTAAATTAGATTTAATTATATCTACATTTTGCTCAAATAATTTTTTTGATGAACTACTTGAATTAGTTATTTTAAAATTATTTGAAAGATTAGCTTGTGGATCTAAATCAATTAGTAAAACCTTTTTATTATTGAATGCTAGTATGCCTGCTAAATTAAATGTAAAGTTAGTTTTTCCAACTCCCCCTTTTAATGCACCAATAGTAATAATTTTCAT
>NZ_CP127042.1 GCF_030316605.1 Spiroplasma ixodetis Y32 | reverse complement strand
AATTACTTATTCTCACTTTCATTATCATTTTTTCCATATCTTTCTTTTAAAATATTTGTCATTAATGTTGTAAGTTTTCACTGCTTTTCCTTTGCTTCTTTTCTAAATTGTTCTATTAAATCTTTAGGTATTGAAAGAGTAGGTAGTACTCCATGATTTTCTTTTTCAAAATCTTTAATGTTATTAAAATCTTTTGTATTTTTGACTTGACTTGGAATTTTTCCAATTCTTGTTAAATCAAATTTCTTATTTTTAATTTGTGGCATTTTTTAATTTCCTCCTAATTATATTATTTTTATTAATTATATTAAAAATAATATTTATATTAAATAATAAAATTATTATACTTTAATAAATTAATAATTCAATTTATAAATAAAAATTAATAAAATTAAATAAAAAATATTAATTATATTAAAAATAATATAATTAATAAAAATAATATTTAATTATTTTAAATCAGAATTGTTTATTAAAAAATTAAATAAAGTTTTTGAAAAATCAATATACAATTTTAGAAAACTTTTTCTTTCTTTTTCATTTAAAATCTCATTATTTCAAAAAATATTACTTATTAAATTAGTTGTTTTATCATTTGATTTTTAAGTTTTTCCTTTTATTGCATTTCTTATTTTTGAAATTAAACTAAATATGTTGTTGAATTCTTCTGTCGTTTTCATTTGTTCTAATATTTTATTTTTGTTTGAAATTAAATTAATTACTTCTTTTTTATCAATATTTTTTTTCTTTAAAAAATAGTTTTAAAAAATAATTAGCATATAAATTCTCAATTTTATTGGCAACAGTTATATATTGATTTTCATTAATTAATTTATCAATTTGATTAAATTCATTCTCGATTTCTATTGAAATTTCTTCTTTAAAAAATAGTTTTAAATTTTCTTTTTTAATTATACTTATTTCAATATCATAATTATCTACAAACTCACTAATCAAAACTAATAAATTTTGCATATCTTTAATATATTGTTCATATGAATAATAATAAATATCTTTTCTTTCATTAATTCAATTTGCAATTTTAGAAAAAATTATTTCTGGTATATTATTAATAATTTGTTTATTAAGTATTATTTTTAATAAACCATTTTTGTTATTATAATCAATATTTTCTTTTTCAATAATTAAATTTATAATTTTAAAAAATAATTTTCAATCGTCAATAAGAAAGCATTTCAGTACTTATATGTTTAAAATCAATCCTATATCCATCAAAATAAGTTTTAAATAAATCTTTAAAATTATCGTATATTTGTAAAATTTTATCTCTTTGAAAAATCATTTTTATATTCTTCTTTCATCTTTAAAACATTTTTTTGCTAATTGTATTTTTAATTATATTTAGAAGATATTGAATTTAATTACGAACTTCTCCCCACATGTACTTGTGGAGGAAACAATGAAATTGAATGAGTTCAACAATGCTTTTCAAACAGAACAGGATTGTTTAAAATATATAGCAAGTTTGAAGAAAAACAAATGTATCATGTGTTCTTGAACAAGTTTGAATACTTCTAATTTAAGAAGAATAAGATGTTTGAAATGTCATCAAACATTTAGTATTCTTCATGGCACCATTTTTTACAAGTCACAAACACCTTTGAGATTTTGATTTTATCTCATCTTTAGATGAATAAACACCAAACATGGAATTACATCAACTGATGTTGCAAAAGAATTGGGTGTGACTTTGAAAACTGCTTGAAGAATGGGTCATGAAATCAGAAATCGTATTGCCAAACAAGAACATCAATTTATTGTTGAGGGCATAGTGCAAATGGATGGAATGTATCTTTCACATATGGGTTTTAAAAAACAAGGAAGATCTTTGATAAATAAAACATTAATTGTTGGGATTTATGAAAAAACAACCAATAATTTAATTGTGAAAGTAATCAAAAACGCAAAAAGTAAAAATCTTTTGCAGTTTGCAAGAAACCATATTTCTTCAAAGTGTGATGTACATACTGATTCTTGAAAAGGATATCGTGATTTCAAATCACTTTTCCCTAATCACAAAACAGTTAACCATCAAGATGGTTATGTTTCAAAAATTGGCGTAAATACCAATCAAATTGAATCAGTATGAAAACATATACGAAGAACATTTAAAACACATATCAAAGTTGCAAAATATCATGTTCATTTATATGCCAAGGAAGCTGCATATAAATTCAACAAGATACCTACTTTTGAAACTGTAATGCTATGTTTCATTTAAAAATGTGGGGAGAAGTCCGTAGATAGGCTTTTCTCAGCATTTATGCGATAAAATTTAAAAATAGTACATAAAGGGAGAAAAGCCATAATTAATTTGTTTAGTACAGGTAATGCTGTGCAAGGAGGTATAGCCTTCGACTCTCTCAACAATTAATTGTTGAGTTTTTTTATTTTTAATTCAATTTCACTTGTTTTTTATCAAATTCTCCTTTTTTAATATTTTTAATTATATCTTTAAATTTTTTAATCATCAATTCTTTATCAATCATTTTATATAACCCCTTTTTCAATTTAAAACTAAACTAATTATACAAAAAGATTGCAATTGCAATCTTTTATTTTGATGATATATTTTGAGTTTCAAGTTTCTTATGTCTTTTTAATTTTATTAAGTAATAAAGTTCTCTGGTCTCTAAATATCCAAGTGATAATCATAAAGATACACCCATTATTAATGATAATAAAGTAAATGTTAACATCGTTATTGAACCGGCAAGAGATATTTTATTTTCAATTGCCATAAAACATACTGTCAAAAATAAACCAAATATTTGTAAAAAAAAGTACCACTTGTTATTAGTTCATAAAATCATTTTTTTGATTTTTGTTTATATTTTTGGTATTTAATTTCCATTTCATTCATAACTTATTCTCCTTATTTTTATAACATTCTTAAATTTATATTATATACTTTTTGAAATATTCGTTTAAATAAAGAATCTGATTGGCTTGTATCATACATTGTAAAATTTACATTTTTAAAAATAACCGTTTCATTTGGTTTAATTGTTTTTTCAATTAATTTTCCTAATTCTGCTCCTTTATGTGTTCAATTTATTGTTTCTTTTTTTTCTTTACAAATTTTATCCCTTTCATATTCTACTAATTCGTCATCATATAAAATTTATAAACTTTTAAAAAAATAAATATTACTTTTAATTGTGATAATTTAACTAGACATTTTGGAAAATATATTTTTAATAATATCACTACTTTTCACAAAATTAAAAAAAATTCTAAATCAAAAAATACTGTAAAACTTGATACAATTTATACAATTTGAACTAATCCTTACTATTCACGTCAAAAACAAGCATATGAAGAACTTATTGCAGAAATAATGTAAAATTATAGTAAGAAATTTAGGGGGTAATAAGATATGAGAAAATTACTAAGTATTTTAAGTGTTGTTGTTTTAACAACAACAACAAGTATAAATGCTATTACTTGTGGTTGCGAAAAAAATAATATTGTTAATAATTTTTATGTTTTGGGTGATAGCTTATCAGATGTAGGAGCATTAACTGGAGCTGGAAGTCAATTTTTTCAAAATATTCCATTCCAAAAACATGATGTAGAATTAAAACCACCATATTATCAAAATCGTTCTTGATGTAATGGTCCTGTTGTTACTGAATTGGTTAGTGAAAAATTAAAACAAAAATCAATAGCTGGATGGGATTTTCTTGCTCTAAATCTCAGTCGTCATTCAAGAGTTGGTAATAATTATGCTTTTGGCGGTGCTCTTGCTTGTAAAATTCCTCTTTCTGTAGAAGGTTTATTTTTAAATAAATTTTCACTTTCTTCGCAATTAACTTCATTACTAAAACAACATAACAATTTTACTAAAAATGATTTAGTTTTTATAAATATTGGTAGTAATGATTTAATGAAAATAATAGATAATAATATTTCAGATATTGATAATGCTATAGAAAATATTATTTTGGAAATAAAATCTAATTTGAAAAAATTAATTGATATTAAATGTCAACACATTATTATTACCAATATAGCTGATATGGGTTTAATTCCTAATTATAAGGCAACATCAAAACAATCAAAAATGACAAATTGTGTAAATAAATACAATGAAAAATTACAAGAAGAAATTAGTGAATTAAATAAAAAATATACTAATATTGTTAAAGAATATGATACTTTTTCAAAATTTAATAATTTATTAGCGTCATTTACAAATAGAGGAAGTCAATATCAAAATTCAAATGCTACCACAATTGATATAAATACCCTTGGAACAACCGGAATATTACAACCCCAATATGTTACTGGTGCAAATCCACAAAATATTGATAATTATTTTTTTATAGATCAATTTCATCCAACAAAATGAGTTCAAGAACAAAGTGCTAATGACTTATATGAATTCATTTTAGAAAATAAACTTTAAATTAAGAGAATAAACTTCTTGCAAAAAAATATCATGACTTAATGATTGTATATTTCAATGTGATGTTGTTCTAATTTTCAATTGTATGATTTAATTTGTTCATCAACAAATTTTTTCATATTTTGATTAGGAACAAGTCACATGATATGAATATTTTGTTTTAAATATTGTCTTAAACCATCAAGTTTATCTTCAAATCGTTTGATGGTTTTTCTAGTTCTTTCAAGTTCAATAATCATATCTTTGTTTTCATAATGAACTAGTAAATCAGGATATCCTTTTTCTCTTGGACTTTCTGATTTAAGTTCTCTTTCTGTTTGATAAGAAAGTATGTCGCTTTGTTGACAAAGTCATTTGATGAGTAAATCTTGATGAATAAGTTCGTTGTAGTTAATTCTTATTGATGTGCTTGCTTTATCTAGTTTTCGGTTTCCAAGACTTGAAAGGGTGTAGATGTTTTTTCTGGTTAGTTGGTCTACTCGAATTAATTTTTTGGTCATTAAATCTCGCAGTAAAGTATCAACTGCTCTGATATGTTTTTTCAATAATAGTGAAATTTGTTCTGTGTTTAGATATCCTCAACGATTAATAATTTCTAATATTTTTAACATTTCCATAGGGTAATATTTCCTTTCTTATTCCCT
This sequence comes from Spiroplasma ixodetis Y32, assembly GCF_030316605.1. Lineage (GTDB taxonomy): Bacteria > Bacillota_I > Bacilli_A > Mycoplasmatales > VBWQ01 > Spiroplasma_E > Spiroplasma_E ixodetis. Next base: position 7,104 of record NZ_CP127042.1, on the reverse strand, counting down.
TACGCTAAGGGGGAATAGGGGTTCCATTTTCTTTTTTAGCAACTTCGTTGCGGTTTTTTCTTTTTAAAAAGAAAAAACCAACCCCACAACCCAAACAGATGACCCCGCGTACTCATAAGTTTACGTTGTGTGGGCGGGGTCATCTGTAATAAGGGAATTAAATTACTTTATGGGTTGTGGTTAAATAATAATAAGAATAAGAATTTATTTTCTTGTTTTTTTCTTGCTTTTATTATAACAAATACTATATAAAATGATAAAATATAATTAAAATTATTTAGATATAATTTTATATTCATTATATATTCATTATATATTCATTATATATTCATTATATATTCATTATATATTCATTATAGTTTCTTTTATAGTATGGCGTAGACCAATGGTCGAGTATGGCGTAGACCAATGGTCGAGTATGGCTTACAACATAATTATAATTATGTGTTAAAATTTAATTGGCAAATTTAGGAGGTTATTTATGGGAAATGATATAAAAAATCAGTATGATGATTTAACTGTATATTATGCAAATGAGTTAGCAAGAAAATATTGTAAGTTTACACTAGAAGAACAAAAAGTTTTACATTTGATTTTTAGTCAAATAAATCCTTATGGTAAAAATCCAACAACTTTTAAATTAAATAAGTTAGATTTTTTTGATAAATTAGATTTAGAAAGTCAAGATAGATATAATCGTTATCGTAAAATAGTTCGTGGTTTAATAAACAAATCTTTTTTTGAAATTAAAGAAATAAATGGTGACGAGTTATTTGGAGTAGTCATTTATAATACAAAATGATATGCTAAACAAGCATATTTTGAAGTTTCTTTAAATCCAAATTTTATGCCTTATTTAGAACAGTTAGTAAAAAATTTTACTAAAGTTGATTTAGATAGTGCTTTAAAATTAAAATCAAAGCATAGTTTAAGTTTATATAAACTATTATGTAGTTGAACTGATGAAAGCAAAAAAATAAATCAAAGATACTTGACAACCAAAGAATTAAAAGAATTACTGGGTTTATCGATTGATGATTATGTTTATAATGGTAAGTTTAATCGTGGAGATTTTGAAAGAAAAACTATTAAATCTGCTATTAATGAAATTAATAAAATTTCAAATATTATTTTAAGTTTTAAGAAAAATTATATACATCGTAAGGTTCAAAATTATGAATTTACTTGAATTCCAAAAGAGAAGTCACTAACTACTAAAATAGCAAAAAACAAGTTTCTCTTTTTGATTTAGAAAAAGAAAATCAAAAACAACAAAATATAATATCAAATGAATTTAAACAGATGTTAAATAATATTGATAAAGATAATGAGTTATTAAAAGAATTAAATAAAATTGTTGTTATTAGCAACAAAGATAAAATAATTAAAATTACTAGTTTAGAAAAGGTAAGATTAGAATTAAAGAAAAACAACACCAATCTTAAATGCAGTAAAAACAGCATTATGAGGTTATTAGAAGATAATAATATCAAACTATTAACCAAACCCAAAAAACAGCGTAGAGCGAAATCTAATGCCTTAAAATCAAATTTCCAAGATTTATTAAAACGTAATTTTACCAGTAATACTTATCTTGAAAAAGTTGGCATCGATGGTACTTGATTTAAAGAATTAATTATTAATAATAAAAAAACTAAATTATTATTAGAAATTGCTACAGATATGAATAGTAATGCTATAGTTGGTTGAAAAATTAATAAAAGTGAAAATGCAATAACCATTTTAAATGTTCTTAATCAAGTAACAAAGGCAAGTCGTAAAGAACATAAAATATTTGCAACATTTATCCAATCTGATTTAGGTTCAGGTAATACTAGTAAAATAGTTACAAATAGTTTTAATAAAAGTAAAACTTTAATTCATTCAAAAAGTGGAATGGCAACACTTTTTAGGACTATTTTTTGGTAGACATTTGTGCTTGGTATTTGATTGGGGTTAAGTAGTTTAGAGTGCTGTGAATTCTTATGTTGTTATATCAGTTGATGTAATCAAATAATTCTAATTTTAATTGGATTAATGATGTAAAATTTCTATCATTAATAAACTCTGTCTTAAAAGTTTTGAAAGTTGCTTCAGCAACAGCATTATCATAAGGACAGCCTTTTTTGCTTAAAGAACGATTAATATTGAATGCTAATAAAAGTTTATCAATCATTTTATTGTTAAATTCACTGTCGCGATCACTATGAAATATTTCAATATCTTTTAAACAGCGATTTGATTGCATAAATGCTTGATTTACTAATGATGTATCTTTTTTAACTCCAACACTATGTCCAATAATTTCGCAGTTAAATAGGTCAATTAATAAGCAAATATAGTTTCATTTACCATTAACTTGAACATAAGTTAAATCACTAACAATAACTTCATTTTTAATTCTATTAGGCTTTTCTCCCTTTATGTACTATTTTTAAATTTTATCACATAAATGCTGAGAAAAGCCATAAATTTCTTGGTTTGCTAGTATGACTTTTAATCTTCTTGTTCCATAAACTTCTTTATTTTCTTTAAAAGCACTAATAACAGCTTGTTCATAAATATTATTTTGATTTTTTTCTTTTTTCTTTAAATTAAAATAATATGTTGATTTAGAGAGTTTTAAAAAACGACATATTGTGCGAATTTTATATTTAGATTTATTTTTAACAATAATTTCTATTTTCTGCCTATTATTAGTGCTGCTTGCTTTAAAATATCATTTTCCATTTGTAACTGTTTTAATTCTTTATTTGCTTGAATTAATTGTTTTTCTAAATCAGAAAGATTATCTTTAGTTTTAAAACTACCTGAATTAGTAAATTGCTTAATTCATTTATAAGTAACTGCTCTTGTAACATTATACTCTTTAACAAGGCAAGATATTGATTTACCACTTTGATATAAAGCTACTATTTGCTTTTTAAATTCGTGGGTATATGAGTTAATATTGGTCATAATTATAATTCCTTTCTTTTCACTAATTTGTTCACTTGTCTACGTAATTAGTGTCCAATAAGGTGTAACCCATCTACAATTAGTTTTGATAAATCAAGTAACCGGAAAAAATATTTACTATCTTTCAAACTTAGAAAAACGCTATTTAGGAAAAGAAAACAACAAATCAAAACTAAATTTAAACCAACCTTCTCACCAGGACTTAATGATTAAATGACTATCTAAGCAGAAAGATATAGCAAGTTATGAAAATGAACTTGAACTTAAAAGTTGAAATTCAAAACAAGACAGATATCCCTACTTAATGATTGAATATGAAAATGGAACTAAAGCTTGGATTGAAATTGAACGAACACGTAAATCAAAAGAACGTATCGAAGATAAACTTGATAACATGCGAGAACATATAAAAGACAATCATAAAGTAATTTGAGTTGTACCGGATGAAAAAATGGCTAAATTCATACAAGAACAAATGAATAATTATGATTGACACAAAGAAACTCATGAAATTGAAATATTTAACATATAATGAAATTTATTTAGATAAATAAGTGTTAAAATATGAAATAAAATGTTATAATTAAGTTGTTCTTATTTTTTATAGAACAATTTAATTATAAAAAAATGAATATAAAATTTAAATAAACATAAATTCAAAAATTCCAAATAACCCTAAAAAATTTAGTTCTTTAGTTTCATATAGGAACTTTTTTTATATTTAAAATCAATTTTAATACATCTAATTTGCTCATAAACAAACGATTTAAAAATTTATATAGTTTATAGTATTCAAAAAATAAACAAGCCTAATTAGGCTTGTTTTAAATTAATTTAAAATTATTATTTTTGAGTTTTACTTTCATATATTTTTTTGTTTTCTTCTGACATTTTTACATATTTAGATTTTTCTTCATTTGTCATTTCTTTTCAATGATTACCAATAATTTTGGTCACTTCTGCAACTTTTGATTTAATTTCAGGTTTTTGTTGAATAATCTCTACTCTTTTTTCTTTACTAAAAAGCATATAAGCATTCATTGGTCTTTTAACTTTATTTGACATATTTTTACCCCCTAAATTTTCTTACTATAATTTTACAATATATTCTGCAATGAGTTTTTCAAATGCTTGTTTTTGACTTCAATAGTAAGAATTTGTTCAAATATTACTTAAATCATTTTAATTGTTATAGTAAATATTTTTTCTTCTTCGTATTTTATTGATCTATAACTAGCTCTTATTCTTATTTTAAGATCACCATTTTTAATATCACTATCTTGTATTTTAATAGTACCTTGAAGATTATATATATCAAAATCATTTGTTGTTAAATCTTTACATTTATCTTTTGTTTTTATATCTTGTTTTAATTTTTCAATTAATTTATCTTTAAAATCGTTATATTTTTTTGTTGAAATATTATTAATTTCTAATTCTGCAAATGATGTGTTAATTGAAATATTTAAATCAAAAAAACTAATTTTTTGACTATAGTTAACTACAATATTATCTTTAATGCCTTCAAAATTACTTCCTTTAGCAGTAATTTTAATGTTTAAAGAATTACCTGCAATAATATCAGAATTTTGGATTTCATTTGTAGTACCTGCTTTATAAACATCATAATCACTAGTTGTTATAGTAGTTAAACCAGACATAGTTTTTAATTTATCTTGTAATTTATTTAAGAAATTTAGTTTTGTATTGTTTGATAATTGTCCTAAATCAATAGAATTTGATATTTTAGTTGAAATATCAATTTTTGTAATTTTTTGACTATATTTAACTACAATATTATCTTTAATGCCTTCAAAATTACTTCCTTTAGCAGTAATTTTAATGATTAAAGTATTACCTGCAATAATATCAGAATTTTGGATTTCATTTGTAGTACCTGCTTTATAAACATCATAATCACTAGTTGTTATAGTAGTTAAACCAGACATAGTTTTTAATTTATCTTGTAATTTATTTAAGAAATTTAGTTTTGTATTTTTTGATAATTGTCCTAAATCAATAGAATTTGATATTTTAGTTGAAATACCAATTTTTTGTTTTGGAGTTGGACTCGGTTCTGGTTTTGGTTCATCTCCTTTACCACATGCAATAATACTTGCACTTGCTGTTCCAGTTAAAAGCATTGCTCCTAACATACTAAGTAATTTCTTCATATCTTTTTCCCCCTAAATATTTTATTAAATATAATTTTACATGATTTAAAAATTAATTTTTCACATATTGTTTTTGAGTAAAGAATTTTATCCATGATTACGATTTTTTAATTTTAATGATTGAATACAAATTTGCTTTTTAAGTTCTTTATTTTCTTTTATGAAATTTTGATTTTCATTTAAAACTTTTTTTATCTTTTTTAAATCAATTTTATACCCAAGATTTTCTTTAATTTCCATTTCTTGAATTTTAATAAATAAAAAATTATTTTTGCTGATAAATATTTGTTTTTTTATTATTATCAATTCATTTTTGATTTACTCATTCAAGTGGTATAGTTCTATAAGTATATTGGTCTTATATATTGAATTTGATTATCAATTTTAATTTTAAAATAATCATGACTACTGGGTTCTGTAGTCATCAACTGTACCTTTACATGACTTGGATAAGATTTAATAATTATTGCTGGACGATATTTTTGTTTACCAGTTTCTTTATCAATATCATTAGGGATTTTAACACGAATTCCCATACCCTTTATATATTGTTTTCATTGTTTTTTATTATTTTCCATGCTACTGCTCCAGTCATTGACCTTTTACTATTTTTATGCTATCATAATAATGTAAGTATAACTTTATGTTATGCAAGGTTCTATAGGAATCGAATTTTCCCACAATTAAATTAATTGTTGGGTTTTTTATTTTTGGTTTTTCTCCCTTTATGTAGTATTTTTAAATTTTATCACATAAATGCTGAGAAAAGCCTATCTACGGACTTCTCTCCCCACATGTTCTTGTTTGGCAATACGATTTCTGATTTCATGACCCATTCTTCAAGCAGTTTTCAAAGTCACACCCAATTCTTTTGCAACATCAGTTGATGTAATTCCATGTTTGGTGTTTATTCATCTAAAGATGAGATAAAATCAAAATCTCAAAGGTGTTTGTGACTTGTAAAAAATGGTGCCATGAAGAATACTAAATGTTTGATGACATTTCAAACATCTTATTCTTCTTAAATTAGAATTATTCAAACTTGTTCAAGAACACATGATACATTTGTTTTTCTTCAAACTTGCTATATATTTTAAACAATCCTGTTCTGTTTGAAAAGCATTGTTGAACTCATTCAATTTCATTGTTTTCTCCACAAGTACATGTGGGGAGAAGTCCGTTATTTTTCTTATATAATTTCTGCAATAAGTTCTTCATATGCTTGTTTTTGACGTCAATAGTAAGGATTTGTTCAAATACTACTTAATTCATTTTCAATTGTTTTAAACGCATCAGAATATTTTATTTTACTTTTTATAACTAAATTTTCTAATTTTTCATCTTGAATTCATTTTTCTATTGTAGCAAAATTAAAGCTTTCTTTTACATTATTAAAAACAATTTTCATGCTTGGAGTTTTTCTATTTTCTTGTTTACATATTTTATTAATATTATCTTTTAAGTCTAAAATACCTTTAAAAGCTCTTAATGCGTCATTTATTGGAATTATTACCAAATCCGAAAGAATTAGAAAATTTAAACTTAATTCATTTATTGTGGGTGGATAATCAATTAATACATAATCATAACTGTCAAATATTTCTTGATTATATTGATATAACATATCAGAAATGCTATATATTTCTTGTTTTTCATACATTGTTCCTATTATTAAAGAACTTTTAGTTAATTCTTTTTGTGAAGATATTAAGTCAATATTTTTATATTTAGATACTTTGATAATTTTATTAATTTCTATATTTTCAATATTATTTTTAGTTGTGATAATGTCCATTAGTGAATTTTTGAATTTAATATTTTCTTGTGCAAAGTCCATTGTTAAGTTGGCTTGTGGGTCTAAATCAATAAGTAATACTTTTTTACCATCAAGAGCAAATTTATAGGCAACATTCTTACACAATGTAGTTTTTCCAACTCCACCTTTTTTATTACAAAAACTAATCATTTTCAT
>NZ_CP127041.1 GCF_030316605.1 Spiroplasma ixodetis Y32 | reverse complement strand
AATTAGTTGTTCTCACTTTCATTATCAATTTTTCCATATCTTTCTTCTAAAATTTCGTTCATTAAAGTAGTAAACTTTCATTTTTTTGATTTAGCTTCTTTTCTGAATTTTTCAACTAAAATTGGATTGCATGTCATTGGTGGTAAAATTTTATTTCATTGTCTTTTTTCAAAATCTTTTGTACCAGCATAACTTGCTAAATTTTTGACTTGTTCTTGTGCTGTTGGATTTTTAGATTTTAAAATATTTAAATTTGATAGTTTATTACTAACTTTTGGCATAATATTAACTCCTTTTTTTTATTATTTATATTACAAAAAATACAAGTGATATAAATAATAAATTATCATTTTTTATTTAATTTTAATAATAATAATTATTTATATCACAAAAAATACAAGTGATATGAATAATTATTATTAAGTTATAATGTCATTTTATAAAATAAATTTATATTTTATATTTTTGTATAATTCAATTTATAAAGGTTTTAGATTATAAGAGGAGTTGAATGTGAAAAAATACAAGCACACATTTTAAAAATTAAAAAATATAATCAAGAATTAGATAAAATTGAAGAAGAAAAAAAATTTATTAAATGAAATTAAAATCATAAACGAAACAGAAATTAATCAACAAATCACAATTGAAAATTTAAAATCACTTAAACTTTAGTAAAAGTGATTTTAAATTTTCATAAAAAAATTGCAATTGTTTAAAATATTAATAATTAAGCAGGTATTGTTCATTTTTTTATTATATTTTCAATTGCTAAATAAAATATTTTGAAAACTGTCATATTGTTTAGATAAAATTATGAGTTTATTTGATTTTTCAAAACCACAAAATCAAAATATAAATCTTATTTTTGGTAATGTATCAAATATAATATGTCAAAAAGTTTTAGAATCAAATACTGCTAAATACTTAGCTAAAGTTTTTGAAACTAAAAAAAGTAAAGCTTTAACGCATCAAATTGATTATCAAAATACAAATTTAAATAAGGGTTCAATAAGAGTTGTTGAAGAGTATATTGCTCATCCAAATGACTTTAAAAATTTAAAAATTGGACAAGCATATAAAAATATTGTTACCTAGTTCAAATCAGTATGTAGATAAAATTGATATTCAAAACTATGTTAGTGAATAGTTTAGTATTCAAATATTTTTCATGGCAAATAAGGGTATTTATGATTGTTTTATAACCATATGTCAAAAAATTACTCTTTTAATGATTGATATAATTTACTTTATATTTCAAATAGTACATTTTTTAAAAAAATATTTACATATAAATTATAAGCTCAATGTGAATTTTCTTGTAAAAATCATTTAAAGTAAATATTTTCATTATCATGTCAAATATTAAAATCAACTCTTATTTGATTACCAATATATCAACTTCCTCAATTAAGATTTACTGTAAAAATTGAATTATTATTTTCTTTTTCTTGGTATGTTTTTATGTTTTTTGTTTTACTAACTAATTTTGCAGCATCTGTTTCGCCATATGATGCTGAAACTTTTAAAAATGAATTTTTATCGAAATAAAAATTAGAAAAAATACTACAAAAAGTATCTCAATCTTTTGTATAATCACTTCACTTTAGCAAAGTATACACATTAGAAGAATCTTCTTTTTGTGAATTAAAACCACTATATCAATCATTAAAAGAGTAATTTATTGGTTTTTCAATATCTTTATTATCAAATTTTTCATAATTAATTTCAATTAGATTTTGTTTATCATCGAAAATATAATTCATGGAATAATTTTTATCATCATTACCAAAAGGTAATGTATTAATAAATTTATAAACACTATCATACTTAGTAACAATAATATCTAAAATGACATTAATTAAATCATCAATGTTATTTTTTTTTAAACTACTTTGACTAATAAAGTATTTTCCTAAATTATAGGCAATTGATAAACTAATTTTATTTTCACGTGCTGCTTTAGCAATATAATGCAAACCCAATGATTCACTTAAATTATTGTTATATTCAACTTTTTCAGCACCTGCTTGTTGTGAAATATCAATATGTTTTTCAAGACCACCCATTTGTAAATACTTTCAACCACTATTATTACTAAAGTAACTTTCACTATACTCACTATTACTATATTTATAATGATTTTTAATTTTGTTTATTTTTCTATTACTAATCATTTCTTGTTTAGTATTTTCAATATCTGCTTTATCTTTATCAGGAATAGTAACAGCAGGATTATAAACTAAAGTACCTGTATTATCTACTAAAAATACATTTCTTGCATTAGAGAAAGTATAGGGTTTTAATGCTGATGTATCATAACTATAATATTGACTATTCAATTTTGATTGATTAGTAATTCAATCATTATCACTTAAATATCCATATTGATTATTAAATAATGAAGTTGTTGGTTCTTTGTCTAATAATGATTTTTGTGTTAGTAAATTATTATTAGCATGTAGATAAATATTATTGCCACTTATAATATTTGAGTTTACTCCAATTATTACAATACTTAATGTTACTAGAAATTTTTGCATAATTTTATACCTATTTTATTTAAAATTATAATTTTAATAGTTAAATATGTTGTATATGTAATCATTAAAATTATAACGATATAAATCAATATCGTTATTTTATTATATCTTTTTAATCCTATTTTATCAATAAATTAAAAAATATTTTTATAAAGATATTTTTCTTAACAATATGGCAGTTTTCAAAATATTTTACTTAGCAATTGAAAATATAACAAAAAAATGAACAATGCCCATTCAAAATTGAAATACAGCAATTGCTCATTTTATGATAAAATTTGAAGACAGAATTAATCTGAACTAGTACTTTGTAAAACAAAGAAACACAGATTACATAAAAGCCTCTTCTAAAAAGCCTCGATTTTATGTTTTCAAATTGCACTTTTATAGCGAAGAATAATTTTCTTTTAATAATGGTTTATTAAAGGATTGTAAATCCATAGAATTTATTTCATTTTTTATATTAAATTCATTATTTAAACTATTTATGTTCTTGTCAGGCTCAATCATTAATTTAACATTATCATCCATTAATAATTTTTTTTCATTGAAATTTTTTTGAAAATTACTTTTCAATTTGTGTCCAGTAATAATAATTAAACCTATTGTAGTTGTGATTCCTGCATATAGTCAGTATTTTCAAGTTTTATTTTCTTTAGACATATCATTATTATTTTTATTGTTTTTTATTTCTAATCATGATATTTGTTCTGGAGTGAATGCTTGAATTTGTTCTGGAGTGAATGCTTGAATTTGTTCTGGAGTTAATGATTTTATTTGGTGAAAAGTCAATGCTGGTATTTGTTGTGCTGTCAATCATGATATTGATTTTACAGTAAATGAATATGTTGATTTGGTATTATCAAACATTAAATTAGAACGTTTTTGTCTAGAAAAAATAGATTGATTTGTAAACCATAATCTTTGTTGTGGAGTGAATGCTTGAATTTGTTGTGGAGTGAATGCTTGAATTTGTTCTGGAGTGAATGCTTGAATTTGTGATTTAGTTAATAATTGAATCTCAATTAATTCTATGTATTTAATTTCTTCTGTTGGAATATTATTAATTTCATTTGGCGTTTTACAAACAATACTATCAAATATAATTGCTGGTATTTGTTGTACTGTCAATCACGTTTTTTGTTCTTCAGTTCATAAATTAATTATACTTAAATAATTAATTTGCGGTGAAGTTAATGCTTGAATTTGTTCTATAGTTAATGCTTGAATTTGTGGTAAATTAAATTCTGATATTTGTTGTGGAGTTAATGCTTGAATTTGTTCTATACTTAATCATGATATTTGTTGTGGAGTTAATCATGATATTTGTTGTGGAGTTGTTTCTTGATTTGATAATTCTGTTGAATTTATAATTTCAGTTGTTGTTTCTTGATTTGATAATTCTGTTGAATTTATAATTTCAGTTGTTGTTTCTTGATTTGATAATTCTGTTGAATTTATAATTTCAGTTGTTGTTTCTTGATTTGATAATTCTGTTGAATTTATAATTTCAGTTGTTGTTTCTTGATTTGATAATTCTGTTGAATTTATAATTTCAGTTGTTGTTTCTTGATTTGATAATTCTGTTGAATTTATAATTTCAGTTGTTGTTTCTTGATTTGATAATTCTGTTGAATTTATAATTTCAGTTGTTGTTTCTTGATTTGATAATTCTGTTGAATTTATAATTTCAGTTGTTGTTTCTTGATTTGATAATTCTGTTGAATTTATAATTTCAGTTGTTGTTTCTTGATTTGATAATTCTGTTCATAACTCTTCTGCATTTAAAAATTTTTCATACATTTCTTTAAGCTTGTTTTTTTTTTCTTGCATAGGATTAATTCAAGTTGTATTTTCAATATGTATTAAACTTTGATTGGTATTACTAATAATAGTATTAGTAAATAATTTTAGTAAATTATTCATTTTAAACACCTCTTTTTAAGAATAAAATAAGTCAAAATTTTTTTATTTTTTTTACTAATCTATGTATATAATATATTTATTATATACATATACTTCAATTTACCGGATTTTAAATTAATTACAATTTAATCCAAATTCACTTAGTTAAATAATATCCTTGCATTGTAAGCCATCCACAATTAATATTTTTAGTTTTATTTCTTTACCATTTTTTAAAAAAAATGATTTTATATTTTCAAATTGCACTCTTATAGCGAAGAATAATTTTCTTTTAATAATGGTTTATTAAAGGATTGTAAATCCATAGAATTTATTTCATTTTTTATATTAAATTCATTATTTAAACTATTTATGTTCTTGTCAGGCTCAATCATTAATTTAACATTATCATCCATTAATAATTTTTTTTCATTGAAATTTTTTTGAAAATTACTTTTCAATTTGTGTCCAGTAATAATAATTAAACCTATTGTAGTTGTGATTCCTGCATATAGTCAGTATTTTCAAGTTTTATTTTCTTTAGACATATCATTATTATTTTTATTGTTTTTTATTTCTAATCATGATATTTGTTCTGGAGTGAATGCTTGAATTTGTTCTGGAGTGAATGCTTGAATTTGTTCTGGAGTGAATTCTTGAATTTGTTCTGGAGTTAATGATTTTATTTGGTGAAAAGTCAATGCTGGTATTTGTTGTGCTGTCAATCATGATATTGATTTTACAGTAAATGAATATGTTGATTTGGTATTATCAAACATTAAATTAGAACGTTTTTGTCTAAAAAAAATAGATTGCTTTGTAACCCATAATCTTTGTTGTGGAGTGAATGCTTGAATTTGTTCTGGAGTGAATAGTTGAATTTGTGATTTAGTTAATAATTGAATCTCAATTAATTCTATGTATTTAATTTCTTCTGTTGGAATATTATTAATTTCATTTGACGGTTTACAAACAATACTATCAAATATAATTGCTGGTATTTGTTGTACTGTCAATCACGTTTTTTGTTCTTCAGTTAATAAATTAATTATACTTAAATAATTAATTTGCGGTGAAGTTAATGCTTGAATTTGTTCTATAGTTAATGCTTGAATTTGTGGTAAATTAAATTCTGATATTTGTTGTGAAGTGAATGCTTGAATTTGTTCTTGTTTTAATGCTTGAATTTGTTCTATAGTTAATTCTTGAATTTGTTCTATAGTTAATGCTTGAATTTGAAATGGTTTTAATGCTTGAATTTGAGCTGTATTTAATGCTTGAATTTGCAAAATTTTAAAATTTTCTATTGAGAGTCATGATATTTGTTGTGGAGTTAATCATGATATTTGTTGTGGAGTTAATGCTTGAATTTGTTCTTGTTTTAATGCTTGAATTTGTTCTATAGTTAATGTTTCAATTTGACGTACAGTCAATCACGATATTTGTTGTGAAGCTAATCATGATATTTGTTGTGCAGTTAATTCTTGAATTTGTTCTGGAGTTAATGCTTGAATTTGATCATTATAAAATACAAAAATTTGTTCTTCATTAATTTTTTGAATTTGTTCTTGTTTTAATACTTGAATTTGTTGTGGAGTTAATGCTTGAATTTGTTCTATACTTAATCATGATATTTGTTGTGGAGTTAATCATGATATTTGTTGTGCAGTTAATTCTTGAATTTGTTGTGGAGTTAATCCTTGAAGTTGTTCTTCTTTTCATTTTATAATTTGGTTTTTTTGAAATGCTTGAATTTGAAATGAATTAAACATTGAAAGAGAAATTTTTTTGCATTTTAAAATCAAATCATTAATCTCTTTTCGTTTATTGGCACTAAGCAATACAAGTTGTTGTGGAGTGAATGCTTGAATTTGTTCTTGTTTTAATGCTTGAATTTGTTCTATAGTTAATGCTTCAATTTGAGGTACAGTCAATCATGATATTTGATTAGAAGTAAATTTAGAAGTTTCGCTGTTGATTGATGTTGTTGGTAGTGATGGCATAAAAAATGATATTTGTTGTGGAGTGAATGCTTGAATTTGTTCTTGTTTTAATGCTTGAATTTGTTCTTGTTTTAATGATTGAATTTGTTCTTGTTTTAATACTTGAATTTGTTCTATAGTTAATGCTTGAATTTGTGGTAAATTAAATTCTGATATTTGTTGTGGAGTGAATGCTTGAATTTGTTCTTGTTTTAATGCTTGAATTTGTTCTTGTTTTAATGCTTGAATTTGTTCTTGTTTTAATGTTTGGACTTGTTGTGGAGTTAATGCTTGAATTTGTTCTTGTTTTAATGCTTCGATTTGTGGCACAGTAAATCATGATATTTGTTGTGAAGCTAATCATGATATTTGTTGTGGAGTTAATGCTTGAATTTGAAATGGTTTTAATGATTGAAGTTGTTCTTCTTTTCATTTTATAATTTGTTTTTTTTGAAATGCTTGAATTTGAAATGAATTAAAAATTGAAGGAGAAATTTTTTTGCATTTTAAAATCAAATCATTAATCTCTTTTCGTTTATCGGGAGTAAGCAATAAAAGCTGTTCTGGAGTTAATAATTCAAGTTGAATTTTAGGAAATTCAGAAATTTGATTTTTTGTAAATGATTGGACTTGTTGTGGAGTTAATCATGATATTTGTTGTGGAGTTAATCCTTGAATTTGTTGTGGAGTTAATGCTTGAATTTGTTCTTGTTTTAATACTTGAATTTGTTCTTGTTTTAATACTTGAATTTGTTCTTGTTTTAATGCTTGAATTTGTTCTTGTTTTAATGCTTGAATTTGTTCTTGTTTTAATGCTTGAATTTGCAAAATTTTAAAATTTTCTATTGAGAGTCATGATATTTGTTGTGGAGTTAATCATGATATTTGTTGTGCAGTCAATCATTGAATCTCTCCTAGAGTGAATGCTTGAATTTGTTGTGAATTTAATGATCTTATTTGGTGAAAAGTCAATGCCGGTATTTGTTGCGAAGTTAATTTATCATTAAATTGTTTATCATAAATAGAACGTTTTTGTCTAGAAAAAAATAGTTTATTTATCAATGCTTGAATTTGTTCTATAGTTAATGCTTGAATTTGAAATGGTTTTAATGCTTGAATTTGAGCTGTATTTAATGCTTGAATTTGTTCTATAGTTAATGCTTGAATTTGATTTTCAGACAAGTCTTTAATTTTACCAAATTTAAAAATTATTTCATATAATGTAATATTATCATTTATAGTTATAAAACTATTTTTAAATAATAAAAGTTGTTCTTGTTTTAATGCTTGAATTTGTTCTATAGTTAATGCTTGAATTTGTGGTAAATTAAATTCTGATATTTGTTGTGGAGTTAATGCTTGAATTTGTTGTGGAGTTAATGCTTGAATTTGTGATTTAGTTAATAATTTAATCTCAATTTGTTCACTATTTTGAATGCGTTCTTTTGTAATAATTTCATTTAAATTTCTTTTTTTTCTTTTTCTTTTACTTAGTAAAGTTCCTTCTACTTTTTTAGTTAAGTTATTACCTCATGACTCTTGTGCATTTAAAAATTGTTCATATATTTCTTTAAGCTTGTTTTCTTTTTCTTGCATAGGACTAATTCAAGTTGTATTTTCAATATTTATTAAACTTTGATTAGTATTACTAATAGTAGTATTAGTAAATAATTTTAGTAAATTATTCATTTTAAACACCTCTTTTTAAAAATAAAATAAGTCAAAATTTTTTTAACTTATTATTTTATAAATTTTACTTTCATCTGCTGTTGATGAATATAAATTACCTTCATTATCAAAAACAAGCATACCTGTTTTATCAGTTCCTAAATCAGCAAAAACTGATTTAGTACCATCACTAGTTATTTTATAAATTTTACTTCCATTTACTGTTGATGAATATAAATTACCTCCATTATCAAAAACAAGCATAAATGTTTTATCAGTTCCTAAATCAGCAAAAACTGATTTAGTACCATCACTAGTTATTTTATAAATTTTACTTTCATCTGCTGTTGATGAATATAAATTACCTTCATTATCAAAAACAAGCATAAATGTTTTATCAGTTCCTAAATCAGCAAAAACTGATTTAGTACCATCACTAGTTATTTTATAAATTTTACTTTCATTTGCTGTTGATGAATATAAATTACCTTCATTATCAAAAACAAGCATACCTGTTTTATCAGTTCCTAAATCAGCAAAAACTGATTTAGTACCATCACTAGTTATTTTATAAATTTTACTTTCATCTGCTGTTGATGAATATAAATTACCTTCATTATCAAAAACAAGCATAAATGTTTTATCAGTTCCTAAATCAGCAAAAACTGATTTAGTACCATCACTAGTTATTTTATAAATTTTACTTCCATTTACTGTTGATGAATATAAATTACCTTCATTATCAAAAACAAGCATAAATGTTTTATCAGTTCCTAAATTAGCAAAAACTGATTTAGTACCATCACTAGTTATTTTATAAATTTTACTTCCATTTGCTGTTGATGAATATAAATTACCTTCATTATCAAAAACAAGCATATCTGTTTTATCAGTTCCTAAATCAGCAAATATTTTTAGTAATGGAGTTGGTTTTTCTCCACCACATGCAACAACGCTAGTACTTGTTGTTCCAATTAAAGTTATTGCTCCTAGCATACTTAGTAATTTCTTCATTTTTACCTCCTAAATTTATTAAAATTATTTACTATAATTTTATATTATTTACAAAATAAAATAGTAAATGAGCCAAATTTTCAAAAAAGTTAATGAAGAATATGAAAAGATAAATATAAAAAATAAAAGCACTAAATAATGACACAAACTTAATTAATTGTAAAATATATAAAATTTGATAACATGTAGTTGTTATCCAATATATAAGTTTTAACCCATTACTTTATTTTAAAAGTAAATGGGTTTTAATATTTAAAAGGAGACATTAATAATGAAATCTACGTTGATAGAAAATATAAATAATTTTCATTTTGAAAAAAATGATGATAACTTAAAAAATCCTCCGTTACATAAAATACAAAAACCTGAAATAGAAATACATCGAATGAATTCAAAAAAAAGAAAAAACGATAAATATAAATGATTTAAACGAAATAAATTTTCATAATACTAATAGTAGAGTTTTAAAAAACTATTTAAGTTGTCAAAAACAAATACCCTTTGATAAAATCAAAGCAAGCTTTGAACAGAATATTAATATACTTAAAAATAGAAAATTATCTCATCAAACTCAAGAAAAATTTAATGCAAAGAGTATTAATAATATTCCAATTTCAGCTAATACTTGAAATAAAGTAAAATATTTATTTCAACATAATTAAAAACAAATTTTTAATCATTATTTTTTATTTGTTTTATACACTTTTGTTTTAAAAATATATAATTTTCTTGGATATTTTAAGGGTAGAAAAAAATGTTCAAAAATAATATAAAGAGAGGAAACAAAAAATATGCCAAATAAATGAAAATAAAATCCTGATGGTTCAACAGACTTGAAAGCGATTAATAAATGACAAATTAATGATATGAAAGAAACTAGGAAAAGATGAGCAAAAGAAGACGCCATAAAAAAACAACAAAAACAAAATAAAAGTCAAAGTTCTAGTAATAAATCACAAAAAATGTAAAAAAAAATAAGAGGTTGTATTTACAACCTCTTTATATATACAATTGTTTTTAACAATATTATTTCATTAATTAATTCATTATATTCTTAATATTTCATTTATGGTGTAAGTAATAAGGTAGTCAAAGTGTAAGTAATAAGGTAGTCAAAGTGTAAGTAATAAGGTAGTCAAAGTGTAAGTAATAAGGTAGTCAAAGTGTAAGTAATAATTAAAATGATTACACTTATATTAAAAAATGTTAAAATTTATTTATCTATAAAATTAAAGGAGTTAATTATGTCTTCCAAATTAATAAAAAAAATAGAAAATAAAAATATTATTATTTATTATTCAAATGAGTTAGCAAGAAATCAAAATCAGTTTACGTTAGAAGAGGAAAAAGTTTTACATTTAATTTTCAGCAAAATTAAACCATTTGAAAAAAATCCAACAACTTTTAAAATTGAAAAAATGGACTTATTTGAAAAATTAAATTTATTTGGAAATAGCAAATATGAAAGATATAAAAAAATAATACAATCTTTAATTGGCAAAACTATAACAAAAATTGAAAAAATAGATAGTAAATCAGAATTAATTGGAACAATTATTTGTGACAGTGAATGATTTTATAAAGAAGCATTTTTTGAAATTAGTTTAAATTCAAAATTTATGCCATATATTGAAGAATTAAAAAATCATTATACAAAATTAGATTTTAATAGTGTTGTCAAATTTCAAGCTAAGCATAGTTTAACTTTATATAAAATGTTTTGTTCTTGAACTGATGAAAATAAAAAAACAAATCAAAGATATATAACAACCAAAGAATTAAAAGAATTATTTAATTTGTCTATTGATGATTATGTCTATAATGGCAAATTTCATAGAAAACTATTTGAAAAATATACGATTGAAAAAGCAATAAATGAAATAAATAAAATAACAAATATTAATGTTATTTATAAAAAAAATAAAAAAAGGAATAAAGTTCAAAATTATGAATTTACTTGAATTCAAAAATTAAAAACACATACTGATAATTATAGCAAAGACAATACTAATAAAATCAATTCTTTAAACGATAAACAAACACAAATGCTTTTAGACAATATTGATAGTAATTAAAATCAAAACATCGCTAAAAACAACAAATATGAGCGATTTAAAGGTATATACCAAAAAAGGAGTGAGTGTTCATGACAAAAGAAGAAGCAGACCAAATAGCAGAATTGTTTAAATGTGATGAATGTGCACCAACGTTTAGAGTTTCTGAAGATTTTGAAAAAGGTTATTTTATACCTTGTGAAAAACATCAAGGTATTGCAAATCTAAATTATTTTAAAAAAATGAATATACATTAACATAAATAAGTCTAATATTTTATTATTGAATATAACATTATTTACATTTTTTACACTATATTTTCAAATAATCAATATAATTAAGATAATTGTTGTTATAATATATTTAACATTATTTAAAATGTAAATAGTGTAAAGAAAGGAGAATAATGTGCCTCAAAGTAAAAAAAATATTTTGCATATATTAAAAGAAAATAATAATGAGGATATTAATATCAATAATTTCACATCATATAATAAAAAAATAATTGTTAATAAAGAAATAAAAAATAGAAAAAAACAATTACCAACTTTAACAATTGATGATTGATTAATAGAAGATTTTAATAAAGAAGCTAAAACTAAAAAATGGACTAAAACAACTTTAATGAATGAAATTCTTAAAGAACGTTATGGCAAAGGAAACAAAAAAAATGAAAATGATTAGTTTTTGTAACAAAAAAGGTGGAGTTGGAAAAACTACATTGTGTAAGAATGTTGCTTATAAATTTGCTCTTGATGGTAAAAAAGTATTGCTTATTGATTTAGATCCACAAGCAACTTTAACATTACAATCAGCTTCTAAAACCACAAATAACAAAAATTGTATACTTGATTTAATAGCAACAAAAAATTTATTAAATATTGTTAAAGTTGATAGTATAATAAAATCAACAAAATATAAAAACATTGACATAATAATGGCAAATGAATCCTTAACCAATAGTAATGTAATTTTAAATTCATCTTATAATGAACAAGAAAGATTATTAGTTAGCGATTTAGTTTATGAGACAAATAAAGAAATATTTGATAGTTATGATTATGTATTAATTGATTATCCGCCTACAATACAAGAACTAGCAATTAGTTTTTTATTAATGAGTGATTTAATTATTGTGCCTACTAATGATGGGATAAACAGTATAAAAGGAATAATTGATTTAAAAAATACCTTAAATTATTTTTCTGAAAAAATAAAGAAAAAAACATTACCTTTTAAAATTATTTTTAATCAGGTAAAAGATAATAAAAATATTAAAGTTATAAAAAATAATTTAATTGAAAATAATTTAATTGAAAATATTATAAATATTGTTTTTCCTTATTCAGATACTTTTAAAGTTGTTGAAAATGATTTAAGTAGCATTTGAGATAGTCAATATTATTGACGTCAAAAACAAGCATATGAAGAACTTATTAAAGAAATTAAATAAGGCTTTTCTCCCTTTATGTACTATTTTTAAATTTTATCACATAAATGCTGAGAAAAGCCTATCTACGGACTTCTCCCCACATTTTTAAATGAAACATAGCATTACAGTTTCAAAAGTAGGTATATTGTTGAATTTATATGCAGCTTCTTTGGCATATAAATGAACATGATGTTTTGCAACTTTGATATGTGTTTTAATGTTCTTCGTATATGTTTTCATACTGATTCAATTTGATTGGTATTTACGCCAATTTTTGAAACATAACCATCTTGATGGTTAACTGTTTTGTGATTAGGGAAAAGTGATTTGAAATCACGATATCCTTTTCAAGAATCAGTATGTACATCACACTTTGAAGAAATATGGTTTCTTGCAAACTGCAAAAGATTTTTACTTTTTGCGTTTTTGATTACTTTCACAATTAAATTATTGGTTGTTTTTTCATAAATCCCAACAATTAATGTTTTATTTATCAAAGATCTTCCTTGTTTTTTAAAACCCATATGTGAAAGATACATTTCATCCATTTGCACTATGCCCTCAGCAATAAATTGATGTTCTTGTTTGGCAATACGATTTCTGATTTCATGACCCATTCTTCAAGCAGTTTTCAAAGTCACACCCAATTCTTTTGCAACATCAGTTGATGTAATTCCATGTTTGGTGTTTATTCATCTAAAGATGAGATAAAATCAAAATCTCAAAGGTGTTTGTGACTTGTAAAAAATGGTGCCATGAAGAATACTAAATGTTTGATGACATTTCAAACATCTTATTCTTCTTAAATTAGAAGTATTCAAACTTGTTCAAGAACACATGATACATTTGTTTTTCTTCAAACTTGCTATATATTTTAAACAATACTGTTCTGTTTGAAAAGCATTGTTGAACTCATTCAATTTCATTGTTTCCTCCACAAGTACATGTGGGGAGAAGTCCGTTTTGATATTTAGATTTTTCTTCGCTTGTCATTTCTTTTCAATGATTACCAATCAATTTTAAGCAATCAAATTTGCTCATATACAAACGATTTAAAATTTTATATTTAAGGGTATTTAAAATTTAAAACAAGCCTAATTAGGCTTGTTTTAAATGAATTTAAGATACTTATTTTTGAATTTCACTTTCATATCTTTTTTTATCTTCTAATGCTAAATTTTGATATTTAGATTTTTCTTCGCTTGTCATTTCTTTTCAATGGTTACCAATCAATTTAGCAACTTCTGCAACTTTTGATTTCAGTTCAGGATTTTGTTTAATAATCTCTGCTCTTTTTTCTTTACTAAAAAGCATATAAGCATTCATTGGTCTTTTAATTTTATTAGACATATTTTTGCCCCCTTAAATTTAAATGTACTATTATTTTATAATATTTCTGCAATTAATTCTTCATATGCTTGTTTTTGGCGTCAATAATAAGGATTTGTTCAAATACTATCTAAATCATTTTCTGTTTTAATGAAGGTATCACTGTTTTTAATAATGTTATTAGATAAATTTTTATCTAAAGCTTCATCTTTTAACCAGTTAAAAATAAATTTGGTATTTTCATTGTCTTTGATATTGTTAAAAACAATTTTCATATTTGGTGCTTCTCTATTTTCTTGTCGACATATTTGATTTATGGTATTTTTTAAATCAATTAATCCTTTAAAACTACCACTACCACTATTTATTGGAATGACTATTAAATCACTTAATATTAAAAAATTTAATGCTAATTCTTGTATGGTTGGTGGATAATCAATTAATACATAATCATAACTATCAAATATTTTTTGATTATTTTTATAAATTAAATCAGACAATAAATATTTTTCTTTTTCTGAATAAAATGTATTAATTAAAGTTGTAGATTTATTAAGATTTTCGCTACCACTAATAATATCTAAATTTTTGTACTTAGTTTGTTGAATTATTTTATTTAATGAAATTAAGTCTATTGCATTAAGTATTTTTATAAGACTTTTATTTTCATCAATTTTACTAATTTGACAAAATTGCATTGAAAGTGTAGCTTGAGGATCTAAATCAATCAATAAAACTTTTTTATTTTCTAAAGCTAATTTATATGCAATGTTTTTACAAAGAGTAGTTTTGCCAACACCACCTTTTTTTACTGCAAATGAAATCATTTTCAC
>NZ_CP127040.1 GCF_030316605.1 Spiroplasma ixodetis Y32 | reverse complement strand
AAATATATTTCTCCTTATTTTTTATTTACAAATTGTATATAAATTTAATCAAATAAACATTAATATGTCATTATTATATCGTTTATATATACAAATTGTAAATATTTTAATTAAAAGCAAATTTTAAAATATTTTTGTATAATTAATTTATAAAAATTTTAAGTTAAAGGGGGATTTAAAATTGAAAAAGATACAAACACATATTTTTCAAATTAAAAAATGAAAAAGAACATTAAAACAGAAACAAGTAGAAGAACAAATTTCACCATTTGCAAAAGAACTTAAAGAAATTAATGAAACTGATATTAAAGAACAAATGTTTAATAATAATTTAAAAAGTCCTAAACTTTCATAAAAGAAAATCCTAAATAAAAACTTTAAACTTTAAATTAATTTACGGACTTCTCCCCACATGTACTTGTGGAGGAAACAATGAAATTGAATGAGTTCAACAATGCTTTTCAAACAGAACAGGATTGTTTAAAATATATAGCAAGTTTGAAGAAAAACAAATGTATCATGTGTTCTTGAACAAGTTTGAATACTTCTAATTTAAGAAGAATAAGATGTTTGAAATGTCATCAAACATTTAGTATTCTTCATTGCACCATTTTTTACAAGTCACAAACACCTTTGAGATTTTGATTTTATCTCATCTTTAGATGAATAAACACCAAACATGGAATTACATCAACTGATGTTGCAAAAAAATTGGGTGTGACTTTGAAAACTGCTTGAAGAATGGGTCATCAAATCAGAAATCGTATTGCCAAACAAGAATATCAATTTATTGTTGAGGGCATAGTGCAAATGGATGAAATGTATCTTTCACATATGGGTTTTAAAAAACAAGGAAGATCTTTGATAAATAAAACATTAATTGTTGGGATTTATGAAAAAACAACCAATAATTTAATTGTGAAAGTAATCAAAAACGCAAAAAGTAAAAATCTTTTGCAGTTTGCAAGAAACCATATTTCTTCAAAGTGTGATGTACATACTGATTCTTGAAAAGGATATCGTGATTTCAAATCACTTTTCCCTAATCACAAAACAGTTAACCATCAAGATGGTTATGTTTCAAAAATTGGCGTAAATACCAATCAAATTGAATCAGTATGAAAACATATACGAAGAACATTTAAAACACATATCAAAGTTGCAAAACATCATCATGTTCATTTATATGCCAAAGAAGCTGCATATAAATTCAACAAGATACCTACTTTTGAAACTATAATGCTATGTTTCATTTAAAAATGTGGGGAGAAGTCCGTAGATAGGCTTTTCTCAACATTTATGTGATAAAATTTAAAAATAGTACATAAAGGGAGAAAAGCCTTAATTTATGTTGTATAGAAATATTTATTATATTTAATAATCATCAAAATCTTGCATAATCCTTTTTACTTGTTCATCACTTAAAATTGGTTTTTCAATTATTTTATTTTTTTGTTTTTCAAAATTATTTTCCATTAGCTTTGATTTATTTGAATACTTTTTATATTCTTTTTTAGTTGGCATTTTTTCCAGTTCAGGATTTTGAGCATTAAATTTTTCTAAATCCAAATGCGTATTTAAAATTATTTTTCCATATTTTCTGCCTACCTTAATTAATTCATAAGTAAAAATAATATCTGTTTTTATTAAATCTTTTTTCACCGGTTCCAAAATTCTAGTTTTTAACATATTAATTTGTTTAAAATAACTACTATTTAAACTTAAATTTAAAATTTTTGCTAATTTTTCAAAGTTTCATTCATGTATATAATTTGGTATTCCCTTGGTTTTGGTATTCATATATAAATAACTACGTAAATATTCATATAAACGCATTGAATATTTACTAATTATTTCTTTGGTATAAGGCAAATAAATATTTGTATAATCTTTTTTCAAATCAACAAAATACTTTGTGACTAAATCTTTGTTAATTTTAAGTTTAATATAACCATCAATATTAAAACCTGACAAAAAAGCATTTACAAAACCATATTTATTTTCTTTTTCTA
Organism: Spiroplasma ixodetis Y32; assembly: GCF_030316605.1. Lineage (GTDB taxonomy): Bacteria > Bacillota_I > Bacilli_A > Mycoplasmatales > VBWQ01 > Spiroplasma_E > Spiroplasma_E ixodetis. The sequence goes on along the minus strand of NZ_CP127040.1, from coordinate 140,932 downwards.
TAAATACAAAAAATTTTAAACTAGTTAAATTTTCTAATTCTTTCATAATTATAGTCATGTCCTGTTTTTTATGAATAACCTTATCATAAAGCTGCTTTTCAGCAATATTATAATATTTACAAAAATCTTTTAATCAAAAACCAATATGATCAATATTTTGAATATTATTTTTACTACTTAAAATAGCAAAGTTAAACAGCCTTTGTGTCATAATTCCAGCACATTCATTTGTCACTGCACGAACAATCACGTTTGACTTTTTAATAAATTTATTATTCTGTTTAATTAATAAATCTTTTGCCATAATTTAACCCCTTATAAACTAATTTATAAATTTTAACTTATTATAACATATTCATACCGGTAAATGTTGTAATTCATACCGGTAAATGTTGTAATTCATACCGGTAAATGTTGTAATTCATACCGGTAAATGTTGTAATTCATACCGGTAAATGTTGTAATTCACAATAAATTTTATATATTGTGTATAGATATTTTGATATACAATAATATATAATAAATATTAATAAATATAATAAAATATTGCAATAACATATAAATTATAACCAAATTATTCATTATTAACACTAAAAGTATTGTTAAAATAATATATTTTTAATTTTTAATTACAACATTTACCGGTATGAATATTTAACTATTAGTCACTATCTTTTTTATTAAATATTTTTTTAAAAAATATCATTTACAATTAACTAATTGGGATATTTATTGTATAATTATCCAGTTACTAGTGTAGCTTTGAACTGTGGCACTGGTAACGATTTTTTATTTTGTAAGGTAGTACAGACATTTTGAACTATTTTTAATCTAATAAAAGTTTATCAAAATAATCCATAGGAGTCATTAACCCTAATGATTTATGTGGTTTAGAATTGTTATAATATTCTTGAAAAGAATTAACTGATTTTTGAAATAAACTAAAATCACTATTTAAATATCGTTTTATTTCAAATAAATTACTTCGATTTCTATGAAATCTTTCAATCCTACCATTACTCTGTGGTGATCTAAACGGCGTAGTTTCATGAACTATACTTTTTTATTACAAAAATTTGTAAATCAACGATTCCTTTGTGATTTTCCACAAGATGTATTAGTATATTGACTACCATTATCAGTTCTAATTCTTTTAATTTTAATTCCCAATTTTTCATAAAAATTTAAAACATTTTTAGTAGCATTTACAATATCTCTGGTTTGTGCTTGTTCAGATGGATAACAATAAGTAATTCTAGTTTTTTTGTCAATAAAATCAATAATATATCATCTTTTACTTCCTGTTATATAATCTGATACTACTTTAATATCAGTCTGCAATAATCCCGTTTCTTTTACTTCATATCTCAAATGTTTTTTCTTAATAGTTTTTTGTGAATAAAAACCAAAACGTTTTAATCAACGATATATAGTTTTAACCGAGGGTTTTGGCAAAAAATTAAACCTAATATCATCAATATGTCTTATTAAACAACAAAATTGAAAAGCACCTATACCAAACTCTTCTTTATACTGAACAAAATAATTTATAAATTTTTCTGATAATTCCAAATTATACAAATATTTAATATTTTTAGGTTTTGTTGATTTAAATAATAATTCTTCAAAAGGTTTATTTTTGTAGAAAATATCATAAAAACGTTTAGCTCAATAATAAAAAGTTCGCTTTGGCATATGTAATTGAGAAATTATTTCTTTACAAGAATTTTTATTTTTAAAAATAAAACAAAATTTTCTAAATTTACGATAATAAATATTAACTTTATTAATATTTTTATCATTTTTATACTTTTCTACAAACTTGTTAAATTTATAATCAAATTTAGTAAAATCAGCACTATTAATTAAATATTTCATTTTAAACTACACCTCAACTAATAATATAAAGTTATAAAAACTTTTATTAGTCCAAAAGTGTGTCTAATCTACATTTTATATCAACATATTCAATTGACATTCTATACTAATATAGTATAATTAATTTATACCGAGATGGCAAAGTCGTAATGGGTGATGTCTTACCTGATAACCAAACCGGGTACAAATTATTCAGAACCTTTAAAGGTTCTTTTTTTATTTTTAATATTTTTTATCCCTTTTATACTCATCAAAAATTTTAACTAAAAATTTTGCATAAGATAAATTTTCTTTTTTGGCCATATTTTTAAAATCATTAAGAAATTTTCTATCCAAATAATTTACAGTAAAATAAGTATATTTAGGTTTTGTATATTCTTCATAATCCTTATTTTCATTAATACTTGCTTTAATCATTGTTGCTGATTTAATTTCTCTTACAATATCTTGGGCTTCGTTTAATGTTTCATTTAATCATGGATTATTTTTATTATTCATATTACATCACTCCTTTAATTATTAAAGATTTTATTAATTCTGTATAATTAGTTTTTTTATTAATTAAATTACGGGCTTCTCCCCACATGTACTTGTGGAGGAAACAATGAAATTGAATGAGTTCAACAATGCTTTTCAAACAGAACAGGATTGTTAAAATATATAGCAAGTTTGAAGAAAAACAAATGTATCATGTGTTCTTGAACAAGTTTGAATACTTCTAATTTAAGAAGAATAAGATGTTTGAAATGTCATCAAACATTTAGTATTCTTCATTGCACCATTTTTTACAAGTCACAAACACCTTTGAGATTTTGATTTTATCTCATCTTAAGATGAATAAACACCAAACATGGAATTACATCAACTGATGTTGCAAAAAAATTGGGTGTGACTTTGAAAACTGCTTGAAGAATGGGTCATGAAATCAGAAATCGTATTGCCAAACAAGAACATCAATTTATTGTTGAGGCATAGTGCAAATGGATGAAATGTATCTTTCACATATGGGTTTTAAAAAACAAGGAAGATCTTTGATAAATAAAACATTAATTGTTGGGATTTATGAAAAAACAACCAATAATTTAATTGTGAAAGTAATCAAAAACGCAAAAAGTAAAAATCTTTTGCAGTTTGCAAGAAACCATATTTCTTCAAAGTGTGATGTACATACTGATTCTTGAAAAGGATATCGTGATTTCAAATCACTTTTCCCTAATCACAAAACAGTTAACCATCAAGATGGTTATGTTTCAAAAATTGGCGTAAATACCAATCAAATTGAATCAGTATGAAAACATATACGAAGAACATTTAAAACACATATCAAAGTTGCAAAACATCATGTTCATTTATATGCCAAAGAAGCTGCATATAAATTCAACAAGATACCTACTTTTGAAACTGTAATGCTATGTTTCATTTAAAAATGTGGGGAGAAGTCCGTAGATAGGCTTTTCTCAGCATTTATGTGATAAAATTTAAAAATAGTACATAAAGGGAGAAAAGCCTTAAATTATTAAAAGCTACAGGTTCACCAATCAATTGAGCTTTAACATAAGCACTTTTATTTTTAATTGGAGGTAAAACCAAATATTCATGAAATGGTGTTTGTTTAATTGCTTCAATAAAATCTTGACTCATTTTATAATGTTTAATATTATTTAAAATTATTGCCTTAAAATTATTTCTAATTTCCAAGTCTCGAGCATTAGTTTCTCAAATAGGAATCAGATATCTTAAAGCATCTAAACTATATAAACTTCAATCACTAACTAATACTATACTATCAGCAACCGCAAAAGCATTAAGATTAATTAAACTTAGACTTGGTGAAGTATCTATAATAACGTAATCATAATTTAAAAATTCTTGGTTTTTAAAAGATTTAAAATATTTATATAATATTTTTTCACTAGCTACAACTTGTATTAACGTACGATTTAAAGCTTCTAGTTTTATATTTGATGAAATAATATCAATATACTTATATCTTATTTGATTAATTAAAACTTTTCCATTAAAAAGTTCTGCACTATTAGCATTATTTGTTTTTAATTTAAAACTAACAGTTAAATTAGCTTGAGGATCTAAATCAATCAGCAACACTTTTTATTATCTTTAGCTATATAACCAGCAAGATTAAAAATAAAAGTTGTTTTTCCAACTCCCCCTTTTAATGCACCAATAGTAGTAATAATTTTTATATAACAACTCCTTAATTATATAATTATATAATGTTAACATTAATTACAACATTAACATTATAATTGTATATAATGTTAATGTTAAAAATAAAATTTATTTTTAAAATATAAATATTAAATACTATCAATATTATCTAAAATATTTTGCAATTGTTCGTCACTTAAAATGGGTTTTTCAATCATTTTATTTTTTTGTTTTTCAAAATTATTCGCTGTTATTTTTGTTGATTTATTCGTATACTCTTTATATTCATTTTTAGTTGGAACTTTTTCTAATTCAGGATTTTGAGCATTAAATTTTTTTAAATCTAAATGCGTATTTAAAATTATTTTATTATATTTTCTACCTACTTTTATCAATTCATAAGTAAAAATAATATCAGTTTTTTCTAAATCTTTTTTAACTGGTTCTAAAATTCTAGTTTTTAACATATTAATTTGTTTAAAATAACTACTTTTTAAACTTAAATTTAAAATCTTAGCAAGTTTTTCATAATCTCATTCATGATTAAAATTTGGTGTTATTTTAGTTTTAGCGTTCATATATAAATAACTACGTAAATATTCATATAAACGCATCGAATATTTACTAGTAACTGTTTTTGTATAAGGCAAATAAATATTTGTATAATCCTTTTTTAAATCAATATAATGTTTTTTAATTAATTCTTGGACAACTTTAAATTCAAGTATTCCTTGGTTCTTAAATCAAGTGCCTCTTTCAAAAAGATTTATAAAACTATATTCTTCTTTATTTTCATCTTGTAATCAAAATTTTAAACTAGTAATATTATCAATTTCTTTTTCAATAATCGTCATTTTCTTTTTTTTATGAATAACTTTTTCATATAAATTTGTATTATTAATATTATGAAAAATACAAAAATTATTTAAATTTACCCTAATAACTCCATTAAAATTGGTATTGAATTTAATTGAAGAAATAGCAAAATTAAATAATCTTTGAGTTAATAAACCCGATGTGTCATTTGTGATTGTTCTTACAATAACATTTGATTTTTTAATAAACTTGTTTTTTTCTTTAGCCAATTCTATTGCCATAATTTACCCCTTACACATATTTCATGACTAAAATGATTATAACATATTCATATAGGTATATGTTGTAATTCATATAGGTATATGTTGTAATTCATATAGGTATATGTTGTAATTCATATAGGTATATGTTGTAATTCATATAGGTATATGTTGTAATTCATATGTTTTTATCTATATCTAATATAAATAATTTTACATTCTATAATATATAATAAATATTAATAATATATAATAAATTGTAAAAAATATTTATTTTTAACATAAAAGTGTTAAATAATATGTTTTTTTATACTTTTATATGTATTTAAATTACAACATATACCTATATGAATATACTGTAATAATTTAGATTTTTTATGAATTAAAATTCAAAAATTAATATATTTATTGTACAATTATCTAGTTACTGGTGTGGCTTGACGGTGGCATCAGTAACGATTTTTTTCTTTTTATTTGCAATTTAAAATAAATGTGATAAATTTAAATTATAAAAATTGAATACTAAGTATTAGGTACACCGTCAAATTATTTATGCCTATCTATTTTTTTATTTTATCTTTCTTTATTTAAAGAAATTTAAAAATAAACGTGTTGCAACCTATTACTTTGGTTGCGATTTTTATTTTTAAAACTACTTTGAAAGGAAGATATTTTTTATGAAAAAATTACATAATTATGGAACATTTAATAATGATTTATACAAAGTTAATATTAGAGATGAAAATAATCTTAATAAAAATTTAGAAACAAGATATGTTAATGCCAATATATTATTAAAAGAAAGAAGAAACTGAAATAAATGTATAAATAAAAAAGGCTTTTCTCCCTTTATGTACTATTTTTAAATTTTATCACATAAATGTTGAGAAAAGCCTATCTACGGACTTCTCCCCACATTTTTAAATGAAACATAGCATTACAGTTTCAAAAGTAGGTATCTTGTTGAATTTATATGCAGCTTCTTTGGCATATAAATGAACATGATGTTTTGCAACTTTGATATGTGTTTTAAATGTTCTTCGTATATGTTTTCATACTGATTCAATTTGATTGGTATTTACGCCAATTTTTGAAACATAACCATCTTGATGGTTAACTGTTTTGTGATTAGGGAAAAGTGATTTGAAATCACGATATCCTTTTCAAGAATCAGTATGTACATCACACTTTGAAGAAATATGGTTTCTTGCAAACTGCAAAAGATTTTTACTTTTTGCGTTTTTGATTACTTTCACAATTAAATTATTGGTTGTTTTTTCATAAATCCCAACAATTAATGTTTTATTTATCAAAGATCTTCCTTGTTTTTTAAAACCCATATGTGAAAGATACATTTCATCCATTTGCACTATGCCTCAACAATAAATTGATGTTCTTGTTTGGCAATACGATTTCTGATTTCATGACCCATTCTTCAAGCAGTTTTCAAAGTCACACCCAATTCTTTTGCAACATCAGTTGATGTAATTCCATGTTTGGTGTTTATTCATCTAAAGATGAGATAAAATCAAAATCTCAAAGGTGCTTGTGACTTGTAAAAAATGGTGCCATGAAGAATACTAAATGTTTGATGACATTTCAAACATCTTATTCTTCTTAAATTAGAAGTATTCAAACTTGTTCAAGAACACATGATACATTTGTTTTTCTTCAAACTTGCTATATATTTTAAACAATCCTGTTCTGTTTGAAAAGCATTGTTGAACTCATTCAATTTCATTGTTTCCTCCACAAGTACATGTGGGGAGAAGTCCGATAAAAAATTCGCTACACGAAGTAATAAAACTGAACTAGAAATAAAAGCAGAAATCAAAGAAGCAGAATATAAATTGGATTGTGAGAAAAAGCATATAGAGTATCACCCAATTCAACATGTTTAAGGGGTGTAATCATGAAATGTAATTATTGTTATAGAAGACCAACTGTAGTTATTAAAACAAAATTTAAACTAGTGAAATTTGATATGTATCTTTGTAATGATCATAGTAAAAAAGAAATAGTTTTTTTAAACAATGAATGAAAAAGAAAAAAGGGGGATAATAATGCAGTTATCAAATAAAGAACAAGAACTTCTATCAAATTATCAAAATTGATTAAAGGAAAATAAATTAAATGATAAATGCAATGCTTATTTTATTTCCCAAACTTCGATGTTGGGTTTTCAAGTGTGATATTTAGAAAAATTGATAAGTGAAACAATTTGATTAAAAATTGACAATGAAAAATGACAATATTATATTAAGACTTTAGGTGAAAAATTTAATAAATCTTTTTCTTTAAAAAAGATTTTAGAAATTGAAAAAGATTTTGTTTTTAAAACTTTTCAAAAAAAATCAAATTTGTAAACAATATGTAACAATGTATAATTAACTTGTTTATATAGTGTTTAAACAAATATAACTCGAGGAATTTAAGAATATGAATACAAAATCATTCATATTCTTAAACATCGTTAAAAACAGCAAATATGGAGTGAATTTAGATATAGCCGAATTAAAATTGAAAGGAGCAATATAAAGTGGCACCAGAAGTATGATTTGAACCTGAAAAAGAAGAATTTAACCTTTATGTAGATAATAAAGAAGTTAAAAATGGCGGTAAATTTAAAAAAATTAAATGAAAACAAAATCAATTAGAATTATTTAAAAGATTTAAGGAAATTAAGCAAGATATTTGAATTCAAATATATGATATTTATTTAGATAAATCAGAAAATGTTATTGGTCTTGGTTTTAGAATTACTCCTGAAGCCAGTTTTTATCATGAATATCCAGACATAAATTTTGATATAAATGGACTTATTATTGGTGATTTAGAAGAAGAATTAAAACATATAAAAACTAGTAGTCAAAAATGATATAAATTAGTTCATAATTTTTACAAGGTTTTAATAAATTTACAAAAAGAACAAAAGCAAGCAGTTATGGAACTGTTCAATAACAAAGAAAATAATGAAAGATTGATAAATTAATAAGGAGAAAAATATAATGAAAAAACTATTATCATTACTTGCAGTTTCTACGTTAGTAGGAACAAGTGCAAGTAGTTTAAAACCAGTATTTGCGAATAATGTTGTAAGTCATGGTTTTAAATCAAAACAAGTAAATAATAAAGACATTAGTATTCAAGGGGAAAATGATACAAATCCGTTTATAAGTAGAATCATTAATATTGATACAAACGAAAGAGTTACTTGTAGTATTACTAAAAATAGCATTATTTATGTTGGCACTGCATTTGGTCAAGGTCCATTATCAGCTAGTAAACTATACAAAAGCACTGATGGAATTAATTTTATAGAAATTAAAAGTTGAAATCAAGATTATGGAAAAAACGATACAATAGAAAGTTTAACAGTTGATGACAGCCAAAGTATATATGTAGGAACTTATAAGGGTATTTTTAAACAATTTTTAGGTAGTGATAATTTTTTTGTTTTGATTGGACCAGAGGGAATTGCTGAAAGTTTAGTCGTTGATAGTAATAACAATATTTATGCTGGAACAGGTTATGGATTATATAAAAGTACTGATGGAACAGAATTCATAAAAGTAAATTCAAAAGAAGTAAAATCATCTGTGCATAGTTTATATGTATTTAATGATATTTTATATATTGGAAATAATAATGGTCTATATAAATCAAACAATGGTACAGATTTTGAACAATTAAAAGGAATACCTAATCAATTTTTTGTGTATTCAATTTCTATTGCACCCGATGGTACAATATATGTTGGAACAGGTTATGGATTATATAAAAGTACTGATGGAATTAATTTTCGTAATAATGATATACGTGGGAGGGTAAAAACACTACAAATTATAAATATTTCAATAATTGATACTGGAAATATTTATATAGGAACAGTTCAAGGTTTATATAAATCAAATAATGGAAGAGATTTTGAATTAGTAGATATTAAAACCGGAACTAGCAACGAAATTAGAAGTTTAGCAATTATTAATAATACGATTTATGTTGGAACTTATGATAAAGGTTTATATGCAATAAATTTAATAGAACAATTGATAAAGATAAATAAACCTGATACTTTTGATAAATCATGACTTGTATATAAAGGTATTGTTTATAATTCAGTACAAAAAATAGATATTAAGGAGAATCTAGTTGCAAGTGCTACACTAGATGGCAATTCAATCACAATTCCATCTACAGATGTAAATATATCAGTTGGTGAACATACTTTACTTTTAACTTTGAAAGATAAAACACTTTCAAGTGTTTTTGATGGAGATCCTAATACTGGACAAGTTACATATAAATTATGAATTAAAACAGCAATTGATAAAAGTAAGATTAGTTATGAAACAAATCAAGATACAGATTTATTATCTGGCTTAGTTTCAGATTTAGGAAATACTAACGGTTCTGATATTATCCAAACTAAAGCAAAATTTGGAATACATAATGCAACTTTAAAAACTTTATTTAGTTCAAAAATGCTTGATGAAAAAAATAGTTTTTATGTACAAGGAAATGTTGATAGCAATAATGATTTTACGGAAACTGGAACACATCAAGTTTTAGATTTAACTAAAACTGAAATTAATGTTGATGGTATTTATAAAATGCACTTAGTTGATGTTGTTGGTAATGTTTATGATAGTTACTACGAGTTGGGTCAAAGCAACTGAAAAATCAAAGGAACTTTTAGTGATGATGAGTTAAATAAATTATCAACTAAATTAAATGTAACTGTTAATCTAACTGACCCTACACAAAAACAAGAAGCTATGGGTTGATTACAAAAATATCAAAGTGCTGTTGATAGTACATTTAGTAATACTGTTTCAACTAAAGGTAAAGGTTTTAATCTTAATATTAATGATTTATCAAATGGATATAAAGAATTTTTAGATCCAGTTACTTATGTAAATACACAAACACAATATGCTATAAATCAACCGAAATTAGATCAAGTAATTAGTGATATTGCTGAACAAAAATTAAAAGATGGTTTATCTGTTTTACCCCAAAATCTAAATGTTGATACTAAAAATGTAGTTAATAAATCAACATTGGATAGTTATACAAGTTGAATAAATACTTATAATGATTTTATTAATAATCATAAAGACCAGTGAATAAATAATATTGTAAATGTAGCTTCACATGGTTTTGCTACACCTCAACAATTACAAGATATTAAAAATCATATAGCAGGTTTAGATTTTAAAAATTATTTAAAAAATGTTGTATGAACGACAAATTCAAATTTATCAACAAGTAATGATTATCAACAGTTTGTAGAATTAGATAAATTACAACAAGATAATATTGATTGAGTAAATCAAAATATTCCTGAAATTAATCAAGCATATCAAAATGCAATTAAAGATGCTGAAAGTAACTTGAACTTACATGGATATAGTATTTCTGAAATTTTAAATGGCAAATCTAAACCTCAAACAAAAACTCAAATTGATAATTTTGCAGATGGACAATCATTTCATGACTGATTGCAAGCTAAAGCAGATAATATGTATCATATTTGACAGTTAAAAGTTGGACTACCCATTGGTTTAATTTTATTAGGGGTAACAGTATTTGCTAGTTTAGCCTGTTATTGAAAATTTAGTGCAAAACACAATCCTATAAAAAGAGCTGACAAAAAGCATAAACCCATAAACCCTAAAAATTAAAAAATAGCAAAAAAAATGATAATTAAATGATTTTGATAGTTATTGGTGTTTTAATTGGAGTTCTTGGTGTTGGGGGTTTCTTTTCATTGGTTGGTTGATTTTTTACTAATCATCATCTTTTTGATATTATTGGTTGGATAATTGTTATTCCTATAATTATCATTATAGTGATTATTATTGGATTTTTGTTTTATATTGTTTGTTGACTGTTAACTGATTTATTTAAATGAATTATCAAGAAAATAAAAATAAGAAACTATAAGAGAAAAATTCAAAGGAATTAATGTTTTATGGATAAAAAAGAATTAATCAAAATTATTAATAATTTTGTAAAGTTAAACCCTAAAAAAGAAATATATCCAAAAATCAACAAGTATGATAGTAAGGTTTTTTTTGGTGTTCAAAATTTATTTAAAAATAATTTAAAGTTAATAAATCAAAGTAATTATAATCTAATTTTTAGCAGTAAAGATGGCAAGTTTCTGTCAGGTAAAAAATGAATAGAAATTCTTTTATCAAGTAAAAATATTGATTATTATCATACCAATCTTAGACGAAATTTTCAAATATGTAATCAAAAATTATTATTTGAAAATATTAGTGATGATTTATTTTTTATTTTTTATCATGATAAAAAAATAGTAACTATAGAAGCATCAGAAATAAATTTTGATATTAATACTAAAAAACAATTGGAAAAAATCAGATATTTTTTAGATAAACACGATTGAAGTATTTATTTTTTTGAACTACAAAAATTGATGCATGAACAAATAATTAAATTATTAGATTGAAAAAATAAATCACTTAATTATAATTCTTACATTGAAATTTTAAATCAAAAATTAAGTTTTTATATTAATGATTTAAATATTGTAAAAAATTTTAATGAAACCATTAAACAAATAAATTTATACCGTAATCTTTTATCAAAAGCTACATCAATAATTCCCAGTAATACAATTGAATGAAATTCTATCAATGATTTAACTAAAAAACTAATAGCATGAAAATTATATTTTTCTTTAACAGAATTAATTAATTGTTTTAACTTGATTTTACAAGAAAAAATAATATAATATTATTATAAAATCTGTATATAGTTTTTAACCCATTGCTTTATTTCAAAGAAAATGGGTTTTATGTTTTTGATAAAGGAGTGAAAAACATGCCAAATACAACGGAAAATCAATTTTGATTAGTTCAAGATAAAGTTGATTTTGAAACTTTAAAAGATAAAGTTATTTTTATAGAGCAAAATTACTTATTAGATATTGATTACTCTATAAAATCAAAACTTAATAGCAATGGTATTAATGATAAACATATTGAATTTACTTCTGTTTTTGAAACTATTAATAATATAAAATTACAATTAAATTTATTACGAACTAATTTAAAACCTTTAAAAAAAAGAATTATTAAAAATTTAGAAAGTAAAAAAATAAATTTTTTTAAAAATTTTGTGATTAGATTTTTCACTTTTGGAAAAATTAATAGAAACAGAGACATTAAAAATGAGATATCAAACTTTAATTTTAATTATCAAGATATAAAAAAGAAATGTGAAAATTTTGTTGAAAAATTAAATACTAAAGAAAATGAACTTTTATGTGAGATCGAAAAAAGACATTATGATTTAAAATTAGAAAGAGACCAATTAAAACAAATAAATTACAAACTTGAAACAATAATTAGAAACAATAAAGAAAAAATCAAAGAATTAGAAAGTAACATGCAAGAAAATCAAAACAAAATTAGTAAATTAGAACAAGAAAATCAAGAACGTATGAATTTTATAGATAGTAAAAATATTAGATTTTATAGCCAATGTGTGACTTTAGAAAATATTATTAGAAGTCAAAAAGAAGAAATTGATTTTCATATGAAACAAAATCATGATTTAAAACAAGAAATTAAATTAAGAGATTCTGGAATTAAAAGTGCTTCTGGGGTATTTGATTCAGATATAGATAGTTTTAATAAAGATAAAATAAATGTAGAACAAAACAAGCAGCATATGACAAAAAAAAGAATTAAAGCACGAATTGTACAGATTAATTAATTTTTTGTAGATAACTATTTTCAAAAATAGTTATCTTTTTTATTTTTTTCTTTTATTTTTTGAAAAAAGTTTTATACTATTTGTGGATATTTTGCAATGTAGAAAAAAATAATCTAATTTTTTTGTATTAAAGGAGTGTATTTTGTTATGAATGAAAAAGAAAAAACAGCAAAATTATTACATGATGTAGAACAAGAAAGTAGAAAACTTGATTTATTACTGGCAGAAAGTGAAAGACAAGCTGAGAGATTAAAAAAATTACAACATTCTTCTAAACCATCAAATAAACCTAAACCGTCTAAATCACCCAAAATGTAATTATTATTTGTTTTTAAATTAGAAAAAGGTATATAATAAAAACAAACTTAAAAAATAAAAAATGCAATAGCGATGCTACCAACATCCTAACTGCTGACAGGTTCCCTACTGTAGTCCAACCTGCATTTAAATTATATATTTTTTCATAATTTTTTGCAAACGACATTCTAGATGTAACCTAAATGTCGTTTTTCTTTTTTAAAGTTTATAAAAAAAGAAAGGAAGTAAAAATTATGTTTTTATTTAATTTATTATCAAGTGTTGATCCACAAACTCAACAATTATTGAACAATTTAATGGGTGTATTACTACCAATTTTGTATACCATTGCAGGATTTGCTTTAGCATTTTCTATTATTAAATATTCTTGAAAAATTCATAATGACCCGGAAAACAAAGGTGACTATTTGAGACATATGGTTACAAGTGTTATTGCGTGTGGCGGAGTTTTAATTGCTTCTGGAATAGCTCATATTATTTTTGCAAGAATGTTAGGGATATTATAGTCATGAAATTCATGTTTTTAGATACTTTTGGCATTGGTCATGTCATATGAAAATTACTTTATGACATTTTTGTTAGAGGACCCTTATTTATAGTGAATGGTCTTGGTGATGCAATAACTTATTTGTCAGGACAAAAAATTATTGATTTAGTGTTTGGAGTAACAGGTCATTTTTTTAATATACCCCCACAATTTATTATTTTTTTAGCTCTTGCAAGTTGTCTTGTTTTTTTATTTGCAGGGGGTGTAATATTGCATGCTATGGTTCATCAAAAAAATGGTAGTGCAGTGTCAGAGTTAGTTAATCGTATTATAATCATAGTTTTATTATGAGTTTTAGTGCCACTATTTTTTTGAGTAATTAATTTTACTGTTGTATCGATTATTCATATTTTATTACCAAAAATGATTGATGGAAAAAGTTTAGCTAATATGGTTGGTAGTTTAGGTTTTACAGATAATAACAATCATCAAGAATGAAACTATGATATAGATTATCCTGATTGAAACTATTACAACTTGTTTTTAGGTGCGTTTGGTACATGATTTACAATGGCAATATTTTTTCTTTTAGGATTAACTTTAGTTAAAAGAATTTTTGATTTGTTTTTATTTTATGTAGTGTCACCAGTAATTTTTGCAACGGCATCAAGTAATGTTAAATGACAAAAAGTAAATCTGTGAAAAGAATTTGTTATTGGTAGGTTTATTTCAACAATTGGGATAGTTTTAAGTTTAACTTTTTTTCTTAATTTAGAACCAGTATTTTTTAATGCAGCTAGTGAGATTAGTTCTAGTTGAATGGCAAAATCTGCATTTCAATTACTTTTTATTTCCGGTGGTGCTATTGCTACATATCAAGCGCAACAAATATTCAGTTATTTTGTGGGACGGACTGTTGGACTTGCTGATGGTATATCAATGTTAACTACTTTAAAAGTTGGAAGCATTGGTTTAAAGTCAGCTGCTTTAGGTACTTTAGGAGTTGCTGGCGGAATATTTATTCGGTAGAAAAAATAAAAAAGGTTTTAATAATGTTGTTAATTATAATAGCAAATCTATGGGTGGAGTAGTAGGTATAGGTACAAGTGTAGCAAAAACAACTGTTAGTAGTGTTTTAACAACTGCTGGATTTATTAGTGGAGTTCATCATGTACGAAAAAATCAAGGGTGAAAAAAAACAAGTAAAAGTGTTGGTAAAAGTATTATTAGTGTTCCAGCTAAACCAATGAATAATCTAGCTGATCAAATTATTAATAAAACTAATGAACACTTCGCTAAAGGTAAAAATGTTCATATTAAAGAACAAAATAAAAATGAAAAGGAGAATAAAAATGGAACAAGCAGTGCTGCCAAAAAGTAATAGAAAAATTTATTATCAGATTTTTAAAGGAATTAGTTTTCTTGATTTAGTTGTTTTCTCTTTGTTTTCAATTACATCAATTTTAATTGCATATTTATTACCAATTTTAATTTTAAAATGAATTACAACAACAATTACGTTTTTACTAGGTTGTTTAAGTTTGGTTAAAAATTCTAATGAAACAAGAGTTTATAACACTATTTTTAATGCTATTAAATATAGTACTAAATTCCTTGTTAATAGAAAAGTAATTGTAAAACCACACTATGTTAATACTTCATCAGTTGAAGTTTTACAATTTAATTACAAAAAAGAAAGTTTATTTTTATCAGGAATTCAATTACAATCAACAAATTTGCAATTATTAAATATAGAGCAACAAAAAATAATATTAGATGATTTTAGTAGTTTATTAAAAGTAATTAATTTACCATGTAAACTAATTAAAATTGATAATAATTATGATTTTGAAAATCAAATTAATAATTTAATAAATCAATTGAAAAAAGCCAATAAAGTTAATAAACAATTTATTAATTTACAAATAAAACAATTAAAAGTACTAAATGATTCACATGATTTAAAAACACCAGTAGTTTATTTACTTTGATTTGCTAAAAGTATTTTTGAAGCTAAAAATCAATTCCAATTGGTAAATGAAACTCTTGCTTTTTCAAATTTAAAATTTGCTAATTTAAATAGTGAACAAATTATTAATTGTTGACAAAAATTTAGTTTCGAAGGCTATGAATTTTCTTGTTTATCAAATTCTATTAAAGAAAATTTTATTAATAAAAAAGGTTTTATTTGAAGTTTGACTAATTTACCAAATAAAATTTCACCTTTTTGATTAAGTCAATTATTTAGTGTTGAAAATTGTAATGTGATAGTAAATATTTATCCAGTTACTAAAAAAGATGCTAAAAATGAATTGATGAAGGTATTAATAAAATTAAAACTAATACTTCCAATTATGCAAAAACTGAAAGTCAACGTATTGAAAGTCAAAATTATGAAGAAGCATTTCTAAATGAACAACAAGCAATTTTAGATGATATTGATATTTTAAAAGAAATTTCAATTTTTATTTTATGTATTTCTAATAGCAAAAAAATAATTTCAAATACTAAAAAAGAATTAAAAAATTTAGCAATTAATAAAAATTGAAAATATTATAAATTGTCATTTTTACAAGCTGAAGCAATTATTTCATCTTACTTTATTTATAATTTACTAGAAAAATCGTGTGTTATTGATATGACTTGTGATACTTTTGCAACAAGCTTTCCTATCCCTGATATGCTCTTAAGTGATGAAAAAGGATTTTTAATTGCTGAAACTGTTTCAGCTAAACCTGTAATTTGGGATTTATTTAAGAAAACTAAAGAACGAGTAAATAAAAATTTATTAATTTTTGGTGAAAGTGGTAGTGGTAAATCATTTACTGCTAAAAAAATATTATTAAATCAAGCATATCAAAATGCAAAAATATTTATTTTAGATCCTGAAAACGAATTTAAAACATTAGTAACTAACTTGAATGGGCAAGTGATTAATGCATCAGGGTCATTAGGTAATGTTATTAATCCTCTAGAAATTATTAAATTAAATAATGACGAAGATAATGCAGATATTTTTAATAATCAATTATCTTTACTAGAAGCATTCTTTATTACATTATTTCCCAAATTAAATGATGATGATACTATTATGAATTTACTAATTGAAATAATTAAAGAAACATATAAGAATAAAACAATTTTACCAAGTACTAATTTTATTAAGTTGAAAAATAGTGATTTTCCAACTTTCAATGATGTACTTGAATTAATAAATCAAAAAATAAAAATTTCAAATAATAAACACCAACAGTTTATATTTGAAAATTTAAAATCAAAAATAACATCATTAACGCAAGGAACTTATGCCAAGTACTGAAATGGGAATACTAAATTTCAATGAAATGCAAAAAATATAGTTTGTTTTAATTTAATTGAATTACTAGAAAATAAAAATAAAAAAATAATAAATATCCAAATGATGTTGATTTTACGATTGTTAGGGAAAGAAATGATAAACATCAAAACCTATAATGAACAAAATTCAAGTAAAAATCAGCAAAGAATTATTATTACTATTGATGGAGCACACTTGTTAGCTAACGAAAATAATCCAATAGCTTTAGACTTTTTATTTCACACTATGAAACGCATTAGGAAATATAACGGTTCATTAATTATTATTACACAAAATATTAATGACTTTAGTGGTAATGAAACAATTAAAAAGAAATTTACAGTAATTTTAAACAGTGCTCAATATTGATTAATTGGGGGTTTGCAACCCGAAGACTTAAATGCATTAAATCAAATGTATCAACAATCTGGTGGATTAAGCGATGCTGTTAAAAATTATCTTTCTAAAGCAAATCAAGGTAAATTTTGATTTAAGATTTCAAAACAAGAACAATTGCCCATTCAAGTTTTACAAATTGATGATGAAGTACAAATTGTTGGAAATACATAAAAAAGGTCTAACAAGTAAGACGTGATTAATGGTTTAGTATTCAAAATCAAAACATCGTTAAAAACAGCAAATATGAGAAAAATAAAGGCATATACCTAAAAAGGAGTGAAAAAAATGATAAATTGAATAAAAGATAAGTGACAAGAAAATATTTTTCATAAAATTTGAATTTTTGCAATGATATGAATTTTGATTTTTCTTGCATTATGATTTGTTTTTGATTGTGTTGGTGCAATTGCTTATACACATGATATTACAATATTCATTTTACTTGATTTAAATGATTCAAAAATTTACCAGCAATATGAGTAGTAAGTAATAGTGTATGAGTAAGTGCAGTTATTTTATTAGGTATGTTTATTTACTATTGAAATAATAAACGGACTTCTCCCCACATGTACTTGTGGGGAGAAGTCCGTAAAAATTAAACCATAAGTAAAAATTAAATTTTTACTATCAAAACTGCCATCAACATAAACTATGCCTTGATAATTTTCATGATTATTTTCTTTTTGTTTTAGATTTGATTCTGAATATATATTAATATATTTTTCTGCATCATTCTTGTTATTAAAAGATTTATATTCAGCACCAGAAAAATTTTTAATATTTTCTTCACATTCCTTTCAATTATCAAATATACCAGTTTTTTACCTTTTCTTACTGCATAATATTTTGTTTTCATAACTTTAAAAAACCTTTCTATATTAATATTTTTTATTTCTTTTATACTCATCAAAAATTTTAACTAAAAATTTTGCATAAGATAAATTTTCTTCTTTGGCCATATTTTTAAAATCATTAAGAAATTTTCTATCTAAATGATTTACAGTAAAATAAGTATATTTAGATTTTGCATATTGTTCAAAATTCTTATTTTCATTATTATTTTGTTTAATCATTGTTGCAGACTTAATTTCTCTTACAATTTCTTGCGCTTCGTTTAACGTTTCATTTAATCATGGATTATTTTTAGTACTCATATTACAACACTCCCTTAATTATTAAAGATTTTATTAATTCTGGATAATTAGTTTTTTTATTAATTAAATTATTAAAAGCTACAGGTTCACCAATCAATTGAGCTTTAACATAAGCACTTTTATTTTTAATTGGAGGTAAAACCAAATATTCATGGAATGGTGTTTGTTTAATTGCTTCAATAAAATCTTGACTCATTTTATAATGTTTAATATTATTTAAAATTATTGCCTTAAAATTATTTCTAATTTCCAAGTCTCGAGCATTAGTTTCTCAAATAGGAATCAGATATCTTAAAGCATCTAAACTATATAAACTTCAATCACTAACTAATACTATACTATCAGCAACCGCAAAAGCATTAAGATTAATTAAACTTAGACTTGGTGAAGTATCTATAATAACGTAATCATAATTTAAAAATTCTTGGTTTTTAAAAGATTTAAAATATTTATATAATATTTTTTCACTAGCTACAACTTGTATTAACGTACGATTTAAAGCTTCTAGCTTTATATTTGATGAAATAATATCAATATACTTATATCTTGTTTGATTAATTAAAACTTTTCCATTAAAAAGTTCTGCACTATTAGCATTATTTGTTTTTAATTTAAAACTAACAGTTAAATTAGCTTGAGGATCTAAATCAATCAGCAACACTTTTTTATTATCTTTAGCTATATAACCAGCAAGATTAAAAATAAAAGTTGTTTTTCCAACTCCACCTTTTAATGCACCAATAGTAATAATTTTCATATAACAACTCCTTAACTATATAAGTATATAATGTTAACATTAATTACGACATTAACATTATATACAATTACGATGTTAATTATATTATATATTATATTTAATAAATAATATATACTTTTTTAAAATTAATTACAACATTAACATCGTATACAATTACAATGTTAATGTTAAAAATAAAATTTATTTTTAAAATATAAATACTAAACACTATCAATATTATCTAAAATATTTTGCAATTGTTCATCACTTAAAATGGGTTTTTCAATCATTTTATTTTTTTGTTTTTCAAAATTATTCGCTGTTATTTTTGTTGATTTATTCGTATACTCTTTGTATTCTTTTTTACTTGGTATTTTTTCAAGTTCAGAATTTTGAGCATTAAATTTCTCTAAATCCAAATGTGTATAAATGCGTATTCAAAATTATTTTACTATATTTTCTACCAACTTTTATCAATTCGTAGGTAAAAATAATATCTGTTTTTAACAAATCTCTTTTAACTGGTTCTAAAATCTTATTTTTTAACATACTAATATTTTTAAAATAACTACTTTTTAAATTTAAATTTAAAATTTTACTAAGTTTTTCAAAATTTCATTCATGATTATAAATTGGAGTTTTTTTGTTTTAGCATTCATATACAAATAACTTCGCAAATATTCATATAACCGGATTGAATATTTACTAGTAACTGCTTTTGTATAAGGCAAATAAATATTTGTATAATCAGATTTTAAATTTAAATAATGTTCTGCTATTAAAGTTTGATGAATTTCTAAATAAATTTTACCTTGATCATTTCCACCTCTTAAAAATAAATTTACAAACTCAAATTTATCTTTTGTTTCATCAAACAAAAAAAATTGCATTTGTGTTAAAATTTGAATTTCTTTTTGAATCACTGTCATTTCTTTGTTTTTATGAATAACCTTGTCATAAAGTTGTTTTTCAGCAATACCATAATATTTACAAAAATCAGTAATTCAACATTCCAAATACTTATGTTTTTCTTGTTTATTTCAATTTAACTTATGCAAAGAATTTAAAATAGCAAAGTTAAATAATCTTTGAGTCATAATTCCAGCACAATCATTTGTCACTGCACGAACAATCACGTTTGACTTTTTAATAAATTTATTATCTTGTTTGTTCAGCAAATACTTTGACATAATTTCTCCCCTTTTAAGATAATTAAAATTTAAAGATATTATATCATAAAATATACCGGTAAAGGTTAGAATTCATTATATTTTATCCATTAACAGTATAGATAAATTGATACTCTATAATATATAATAAATATTAATAATATATAATAAAATAGAATAATCAAATATACAATTATTATCAATAACATATATAGTATTAATATTAATCAAGTTTTATATTTATTATTAATATTTCAATTCTAACCTTTACCGGTATCAATATTTTCACAATAATTGTTATTTTATCTTTTCATATAAATATTTTTTTGTGAAAACTATTATTTATAATTCAAAAATAAAGTAATTTGTTATACAATTATCTAGTTACTGGTGCGGTCTTTCGCGAGTGGCACTGGTAACGATTATATTTAATTAAAGATTTGATTTGCAATCAAAAATTAAATATGATAAAGTTAAATTATAAAAATTGAATACTAAAATAGGTACACTCGCGAAATTATTATAGACCTATCTAGTTTTTTTATTTTATTCTTCTTTTAAGTAAGGAAAATTAAAAATAATTTGAGTTGTAGCCTATGTTGTTACAATTTTTATTTTTAAAAACACTTTTGGAAAGGAAGATATTTTTTATGAATAAAGAATATTTAAAATTGATTAAAGTTGAATTTATGCAAGGGGTGGAAGAACCTTGATGCAATAATCAAAGAGTTGCTATTTTGCCCTATGTCGTTAAAGACAATGAATATTATTATTTATTAACTAAAGAATACAACCCATTATTTAAAAATAAACAGATTAGTCAGTACAGTACTATCACTGGTGGTCTAGAAAATAATAACCATTATCAAACAGTAATTAATGAAATGTTAGAAGAAACTGGCATTAATATTAAAAATTAAAAAGTCAAAATTCATTATTTAGGCAAACATTATGCAAATAAGACAAGTACAAAATTATGATTTTTCTATGGTGTAGATTTAACTAAATTGAATTTAGATTTAACAAAAACATACAAAGGTACTGGTGATAATAGCATTGATGAAAAAGAAATTAGTGCAAGATTTGTTAATGAAAAACAATTAAATAAATCAAATGACGCTTTGAGTTTAGCTACACATAGTAAATTAACTTTAAAAAATTTGATTAGCTTTGACAATAATATAAATCAGAAATTAGACATGATTTTACAAATTTTAACTGAACAAAAAAAACAGTAGTAATAAATCTAACGAAATATCTTGAAAAGATTAGGGAGGGCAATAATGAAATTAACTCAAAAAGAACAAAAGCTTCTATCAACTTATCAAAACTGATTAAAGGAAAATAATTTAAGTAGTAATTGTAATACTTATTTTATTGAAGAAAATTCTATACTAGTTTTTTAAACATGAAATTTAGAAAAAATGATTAGTGAAACTTTATGACTAAAAACTGACAATCAAGATTGAAAATTTTATATCAAAACTTTAGATGAGAAGTTTAATAAATCTTTTTCATTAAGTGAAGTTATAGAAATTGAAAAAAATTTTGTTATTAAAACTTTTAAAAAAAGCAGAATTTGTAAACAATATGTAAGAATGTATATTAATATATAATAATATCGTGTTTAAACAAATTTAAAGCATTGAAAAGAGTTTATGATATGTTTGGATATTCATAAACTCAAATCTCGCTAAAAACAGCAAATATGCTCTTTTTAAAGGTATATGAATTTAGGTGGTAGTTTTTGTGCAAAAAGTTGATGGTAAAGATATAGTATGATTATTACGTTGTAAAGAGTGTTCTAAAACTTTAAAAATTAAAGATGTTAAAGAAACCATTACTGGTGATTTTAAAATGTGTGACAAGCATTTAGAAATGATAGAAAAAAAGTATAATAAAACTTGAAATGTCAATTAAAGGAGAAAATAAAATGAAAAAAATATTAACTACAATAACTATTAGTGCATTAGTTGGAACAAGTGCAACTAACTTAAAACCATTGTTTGCAAATAATGTTATAAATCATGGTTTTAAATCAAACCAAATAAATACTAATAAAGACATCAATATAAAAAGTCAAAATGAGATAAATCCTTTTGATTTTGCAAAAATAAATCAAATCTCTAATATAGAAGATATTGTTTTTTCAGTTAATGGTGAAACAATGTTTGTATCAACTTCTGATGGAGTATATAAAAGTATTGATGATGGCATTAATTTTTCTATTATAAAAGGTATACCTAATATTACTGTTACAAAATTAATAACTGATAAAAAAAATAATGTTTTTGCAAGTGATAGGGAAGGAAATGTTTATAAGTCTAACGGAACAGATGAATTTAAAATTATTTCCGGAACAAGCGGAAGCATTAAGTATTTAATAACAGATCAATATGATAACATTTATGCTGGTAATGGCAATGGCATAATATATAAATCTAATGGAACAGATAAATTTATTGAAATTACAAAATTGAATGGAGCTATCACCTGCTTAGCGGTTGATAAAAATGGAATAATTTTTGCTAGCACTGCTGCTGGTTATAATGATGGTTATGTTTATAAATCAACAGATGGAAATACTTTTATACCTATGTCAGGAACAAGTAGTGCAATTTGAAGCTTAGCAATTGATAAAAATGGAATAATTTTTGCTGGTAATGGCAACGGAATTGTTTATAAATCAACAGATGGAAATACTTTTATACCTATGTCAGGAACAAGTGAACAAATTAGAATTTTAATTATTGATAATGATAATAATGTTTATGCAGGTGCTCAAATTCTTTCTGGAGAAACAGGAACTATTTATAAATCTAATGGAACAGATGAATTTACTAAAATCAATACTTTTAATAATATAGGTGGATTAGGATGAACATTAGCCATAAATAATAAAAACAATGATATTTATTCAGGGATTTATCGCGGATTATACAAAACTAATCCAATAAATTTGTTATTAAATGTTAATAAACCTGATACTTTTGATAAATCTTGGCCATTATACAGTGGTATAGTTTACAATTCTATACAAAAAATTGATATTAAAGAGAACCTAGTTGCAAGTGCTACATTAGATGGTAGTTCTATTACATTTCCTACAATAGATTTAGATATCTCTACTGGTGAACATAATTTAGTTTTAACTTTAAAAGATAAAAAACTTGCAAGCATTTTTGGTGGAGACTCTAATACTGGACAAGTGACATATAAATTATGAGTTAAAACTTCAATTGATAAAAATAAAATTGATTATCAAACAAAAATTGATGATACACAATTATATACTGGTTTAGTTTCTAATGCTGGAAATACTAATAATACAGATATTATTCAAACAGAAATTAAAGATGGGACAGGAACACATGATGCTAGTTTAAATATTGATTTTAAAGATATTTTGATTAATTTTGATGTAAACAAAAGTTTTTATGAACAAGGAACGGTTAATGAAACAACAAATGATTTTACAGCAACTGGTTTTAAACAACGTGTTTCTAAAAATTTATCAATCAAAACTAATGGTATATATCATTTACATTTAGTCGATATAGTAGGTAATACATATGATAGTTATTTAGAACTTGGTGAAAGTAATTGAAAATTAAAAGGTACTTTTGATGATAGTGAATTAGATAACCTTAAATCCAAACTTAATGTAAATATCAATTTAACCGAATCTAGTCAAAAATCAAAAGCATTGGGTTGATTACATCAATATGACAATTTTGTAGAAAATAAATTTAATGAAACTATAAAAACCAATGGTAAAGGGTTTGATATTGAAATTAAAAATCAAATTACTTCTTATACAGCATTTTTAAAACCATTAACATATGATATTGTTAATGAACCAAAGTTTGATGATGGTCTTGATAAAGATTTATTAGTAAAAACAATAACCGATAAAGCTAAGGAAATTTTAAATAAAGGTTTAGATGCATTACCTAAAAATTTAAATGTAAATACTTCAAATGTAATTAATAAATTAACTTTGGAACACTATACAAATTGAATCACTAATTATCAAGATTTTATCAATAAAAATAAAGATAAATGAATTAATAATATTACAAAAATAGCTTCTCGCGGTTTTGCTTCACCTGAACAAGAAAATCAAATAAAAGAACAAATTAGTAAATTTTTAAATAATGATAATATTAGAAATTACTTAAAAAATATTGTTTGAGAAGACAATAAATTATTAAAAGTTACAAGTCATGATTATCAACAATATATTGAACTAGATAAACTACAAGCAGACACTATCAATTGAGTAAATTCAAATGAAAGCACAAAAGATATAGATAAAGCATATCAGCAAGCAATTAAAAATGGTGAAAGTGGCTTGAATTTACATGGGTATACTATTTCAGAAATTTTAAATGGCAAACAAAAACCTCAAACCAAAAATGAAATTGATAATTTTGTTGATGGTAAAAGTTATCATGATTGATTGCAAAGTCAAGCAAACATTAAATTTCATGGTTGACAATTAACTATGGGTCTTAGTATTGTTATTCCATTATTTTTAGTTGCAGTTATCGCTGGTATTTTTATTCATAGACGTACAAACGCTAAATATCATGGTTATTGAAGAGGAAGAAAATTTGATAATGACAAAAAGAAAGAAAAAAAATTATCTGTGAAAAAGAATATTAAAAAGGAAAATTAGTAATGAATGGATTAAAATTGGGCATATACATTGATAATTTTGTTCATTTGAATCCTAAAAAAAATAAGGCTTTTCTCCCTTTATGTACTATTTTTAAATTTTATCACATAAATGCTGAGAAAAGCCTTATTTTTTTTAATTTACAAAAATTAATGCATGAACACATTATTAAATTTTTATCATGAGAAAATAAAAATTTAGATTATATTAATTATAGCAAAATATTCAAACAAAAATTATCTATTAATAATTTGTCTAAAAATTTAATAGATGATTATTTACAACTTATTCAAAAAATAAATTTATATCGTAATACTTTATCAAAGTCATCACCAAAAATTTTAGATTTAAACCAAAATTTGATAACAGAATGAAATCAAAACAACAATTTATCAAAAAAAATTATTGCTAAAAAATTATACTATTCTTTAATAGAATTTATAGATGATATAAAATAAATATTAGACTTGGTGCAAAACTAAGGTAATTCAAAATTATATATTCCTGCTATTAAATTAAATCTTAATGCAAATCTTCGTATTTTATTGCGATATTTTAAACTTAAAATTTTAAAACGTTTTAGTTTAGCAAATACGTGTTCAATTTTAATTATAATTTTACTTAAAGTTTTATTGTATTCTTTTTGAATTGGTGTTAATTGATTGTATTTACTTTTTTTAAATGGCAAAAATGTATTTTTATGAATATTTGGTAACTAGTAATTTTCAAAAATAACTTCCTAATTTTTTAACCCTTAAATAAAAAATAAAACCAACACTTGCACACTTGAAAGCGGCAAGGTTGGTTAAATTAAGAATAATAGTATGTTCCCCACGGGGGGGCTATATATACTAGTTTCCAATTCGCTCCCACCCCAAGAACTACCATTAAATGGTTAGTATATTTTATTAGGCATCATCCACTTATTATTTATTCATGCAAGTCCACATGCTAGCTACTATTTTTAACAACTGTGTTGTAGTTCACTTTTTTAGTTCCTTAACACGTGTTGATAATAGCGTTAAAGAGGGTTCTTAAAAATTTTAAAATTTTACAATTACAAAAAAAGACAAGATTTTTATTCTCGTCTTTTGTCATTTATTTTTTTTTATTTAAGGGTTAAAAAATTAGGAAGTTATTTTTGAAAATTACTAGTTACCGACATCTTCGCCACGCTCCCATTTAACTGATAACAAAGTGGATGGGTTACACTTTATTGGACACTAATTACGTAGACAAGTGAACAAATTAGTGAAAAGAAAGGAATTATAATTATGACCAATATTAACTCATATACCGACGAATTTAAAAAGCAAATAGTAGCTTATATCAAAGTGGTAAATCAATATCTTGCCTTGTTAAAGAGTATAATGTTACAAGAGCAGTTACTTATAAATGAATTAAGCAATTTACTAATTCAGGTAGTTTTAAAACTAAAGATAATCTTTCTGATTTAGAAAAACAATTAATTCAAGCAAATAAAGAATTAAAACAGTTACGAATGGAAAATGATATTTTAAAGCAAGCAGCACTAATAATAGGCAGAAAATAGAAATTATTGTTAAAAATAAATTTAAATATAAAATTCGCACAATGTGTCGTTTTTTAAAACTCTCTAAATCAACATATTATTTTAATTTAAAGAAAAAAGAAAAAAATCAAAATAATATTTATGAACAAGCTGTTATTAGTGCTTTTAAAGAAAATAAAGAAGTTTATGGAACAAGAAGATTAAAAGTCATACTAGCAAACCAAGAAATTTATTTATCACGCAGAAAAATTAAAGAAATTATGAATAAGCATAATTTAATATCAAAATACACTAAATTATCATTCAAAAATCATCATAATAAAGTCAATGATAGTCAAATAACCAATCTTGTTAATAGAAACTTTAATAATAGAATTAAAAATGAAGTTATTGTTAGTGATTTAACTTATGTTCAAGTTAATGGTAAATGAAACTATATTTGCTTATTAATTGACCTATTTAACCACGAAATTATTGGCATAGTGTTGGAGTTAAAAAAGATGCATCATTAGTAAATCAAGCATTTATGCAATCAAATCGCTGTTTAAAAGATATTGAAATATTTCATAGTGATCGCGGCAATGAATTTAACAATAAAATGATTGATAAACTTTTATTAGCATTCAATATTAATCGTTCTTTAAGCAAAAAAGGCTGTCCTTATGATAATGCTGTTGCTGAAGCAACTTTCAAAACTTTTAAGACAGAATTTATTAATGATATAAATTTTACATCATTAATCCAATTAAAATTAGAATTATTTGATTACATCAACTGATATAACAACATAAGAATTCACAGCACTCTAAACTACTTAACCCCCATCAAATACCAAGCACAAATGTCTACCAAAAAATAGTCCTAAAAAGTGTTGCCATTCCACCATATTTAAATAGTGATTTTAGTTTATTTCAAAAATTAGTTAATTCTTTTCAAGAATATTATAACAATTCTAAACCACATAAATCATTAGGGTTAATGACTCCTATGGATTATTTTGATAAACTTTTATTAGATGGAAAATAGTCCAAAATGTCTGTACTACCTTACATTACATTTTCTATTTTTAAATTTTTCTTTTAATTTATTAAACATTTCTTTTTACCTACTTAAATTTAAATGTACATTATTATTTACTTTTTTTATATAAATTTCCTTTATCATCAACAGTTCATGTTCCTGCATAAACTGTACCATTATTATCGTTTCAAGCAGATACTAATAAAAGTACCATCATTTTTATTTTTAAATAATTTACCTTGACCAGCAGTAATTCATGTTCCTGCATATACTGTACCATTTACATTTATTAAACTAAAAACTTCACCATTATCTTCTTTTCAGCCAGATACTAATTCAAAAGTACCATCATTTTTACTTTTAAATAACTTACCTTGTTTAGGAGTAGTTCTTGTTCCTGCATAAACTGTACCATTTACATTTACTAAACTCAAAACCGAGCCATTAGTATCGTTTCAAGCAGATACTAATTCAAAAGTACCGTCATTTTTACTTTTAAATAACTTACCTTGACCAGGAGCAGTTCTTGTTCCCACATAAACTGTACCATTAACATTTACTAAACTCAAAACCGAACCATTAGTATCTTGTCAACCAGATACTAATTCAAAAGTACCATCAGTTTTACTTTTAAATAATTTACCTTGACCAGCAGCAGTTCATGTTCCTACATAAACTGTACCATTAACATTTACTAAACTCAAAACCGAACCATTAGTATCTTTTCAACCAGATACTAATTCAAAAGTACCATCAGTTTTACCTTTAAATAATTTACCTTGACCAGGGGCAGTTCTTGTTCCTACATAAACTGTACCATTAACATTTACTAAACTCAAAACCGAACCATTACTATCTTTTCAACCTGAAATTAATTCAAAACTTCCATCATCTTTACTTTTATATAATTTACCTTGACCATCAGCAGTTCATGTTCCTGCATAAATAGTTCCATTGATATTTATTAAACTATAAATTTCACCATTATCTTCTTTTCAACCAGATACTAATTCAAAAGTACCATCAGTTTTACTTTTAAATAATTTACCTTGACCAGCAGCAGTTCATGTTCCTACATAAACCGTACCATTTACATTTACTAAACTTAAAACCAAACCATTAGTATCGTTTCAACCAGAAACTTTTTGAAATTCTGCTTGAACTGGCGGAATTGGAGTAGGTGATGGTTCATCTCCTTTACCACATGCAATAATATTTGTGCTTACTGTTCCGATTAAAGTTATTGTTCCTAACATACTTAGTAATTTCTTCATTTCTTTTTACCTCCTTAAATTTAAATGTACATTATTATTTTATATTATTTCTGGAATAAGTTCTTCATATGCTTGTTTTTGACGTCAATAATAAGGGTTTTCTCAAATTGAACATAATTTATTTTCAACCGCTTTGAATATTTCTGATTATTTAAGTTTTGTATTTAGCATTTTTGTTTCTAATTGAAAATCAAAAATAAGTTTTTTAATTTCTTCTAAATAAAAATTATCTTTTACATTATTGATTAAAATTTTTAAATCTGGTATTTCTCTTTTTTCTTGATGACAAATAATTTCTGGATGGGTTACACTTTATTGGACACTAATTACGTAGACAAGTGAACAAATTAGTGAAAAGAAAGGAATTATAATTATGACCAATATTAACTCATATACCGACGAATTTAAAAAGCAAATAGTAGTTTTATATCAAAGTGGTAAATCAATATCTTGCCTTGTTAAAGAGTATAATGTTACAAGAGCAGCTACTTATAAATGAATTAAGCAATTTACTAATTCAGGTAGTTTTAAAACTAAAGATAATCTTTCTGATTTAGAAAAACAATTAATTCAAGCAAATAAAGAATTAAAACAGTTACGAATGGAAAATGATATTTTAAAGCAAGCAGCACTAATAATAGGCAGAAATAGAAATTATTGTTAAAAATAAATCTAAATATAAAATTCGCACAATGTGTCGTTTTTTAAAACTCTCTAAATCAACATATTATTTTAATTTAAAGAAAAAAGAAAAAAATCAAAATAATATTTATGAACAAGCTGTTATTAGTGCTTTTAAAGAAAATAAAGAAGTTTATGGAACAAGAAGATTAAAAGTCATACTAGCAAACCAAGAAATTTATTTATCACGCAGAAAAATTAAAGAAATTATGAATAAGCATAATTTAATATCAAAATACACTAAATTATCATTCAAAAATCATCATAATAAAGTTAATGATAGTCAAATAACCAATCTTGTTAATAGAAACTTTAATAATAGAATTAAAAATGAAGTTATTGTTAGTGATTTAACTTATGTTCAAGTTAATGGTAAATGAAACTATATTTGCTTATTAATTGACCTATTTAACCGCGAAATTATTGGACATAGTGTTGGAGTTAAAAAAGATGCATCATTAGTAAATCAAGCATTTATGAAATCAAATCGCTGTTTAAAAGATATTGAAATATTTCATAGTGATCGCGGCAATGAATTTAACAATAAAATGATTGATAAACTTTTATTAGCATTCAATATTAATCGTTCTTTAAGCAAAAAAGGCTGTCCTTATGATAATGCTGTTGCTGAAGCAACTTTCAAAACTTTTAAGACAGAATTTATTAATGATAGAAATTTTATATCATTAATCATTAAGGAGATGAAACAACATGGAACAAATAAAAATTTTAGAAATCATCAATAGATGAGGATATTTGAATACCTATCAAATTTCATTATTACTAAATAAAGAGATTAACGCTGTTGATTGATTAATCAGAGCTTTAATAGACAAAAAATTAATTCGAGTAGATCAATTAATTAGAAAAAACATCTACATGCTCTCAAGTTTAGGTAACCGAAAACTTGGTAAAAAAAGTAAAATTATAAGAATTAACTATAACGAACTAGCTCATCAAGATTTACTTATTAAATGATTAGCACAACAAAATGACATAATTTCCTATCAAACTGAAAGAGAACTAAAAACAGAAACCTATCGAGAAAAGGATATCCTGATTTATTAGTTCATTATGAAAACAAAGTCATGATTATTGAATTCGAAAGAACTAGAAAAACTAAACAACGAATGAGACAAAAGTTTGATGGATTACGACATTATTGCAAAACGGATACGATGTTTTATTTCTAGTTCCTAATGAAAACATGAAAAAATTCGTTGATGAGCAAATCAAAATTTACAATTGAAAACTAGCAACTTTCAAAACCCAAATATTCAATTTTGGTTAAAACTTAACTAATTGTAAAATACACAAAATTTGATAACATATAGTTGTTATCCAATATATAAGTTTTAGCCCATTACTTTGGTATAAAAGTAAATGGGTTTTAATATTTAAGAGGAGATATTAAAATGAAATCTACGTTGATAGCAAATATAAATAATTTTCGTTTTGAAAAAAATGATGATAAATTTAGAAATCCTCCGTTACATCAAATGCAAAAAAACTGAAGCGGAAAAACAACAAATAAATTCAATAAAAATTAAAAATGATAATGGTTTTGTATATAAAACAGTAATTAATCGAGAAATAATTTATGAATATTTTTTAAATAAAGTAAAAGATGTAAATAGTACTTGTATTATAACATGAATTTATTGTGAAAACGGTGAAATTTGAGAAAAAATAGTATACATTAATAATGAAGAAAGTAATGCTGAGCAAAAGATAATAGAACAATTTAGATTTTTTATTCTAATAAACAAGAATATTTACAAGAAGTTCAAACAATTAACGATGAAAATGATAATAAAGTTTTTATTAGAAAAAAATCTATTTTGCTCTTTAAAAGCAAAAAAGAAAAACTGGAAAAAATATTAAATGATACAACAATTAATGAAAATAAATATTTTTCATACATAAAAAAATGAATTTTACGACCATTTATATTTATTGCTGAAACTTATATCTTTGGTGTTATTTCAGGATTTCTTGGACTTATAGCAGGTAAAGGTACTTTACTTCTAGCTTTTGAATGATGAACACCTATATCAATATGAATATCATCAATATTTGGAGCAAGTGTTCCTATGGTATTGTGCATTGGTTTAGCTATTTTACTTGTAACAAGCATTTCATTAGCAAAAGATTATGTGATTAAACCATTATTTCAAAAAATAAAAAATTGAATAAATTCAAAAAAAGATAAAAAAATAGACATAAATGATTTAAACGAAATAAATGTTCATAATATCAATAGTAGAGTTTTAAAAAACTATTTAAGTTGTCAAAAACAAATACCTTTTGATAAAATCAAAGCAAGTTTTGAACAAAATATTAATATAATTAAAAATAGAAAATTATTTTATCAAAATCAAGAAAAATTTAATGCAAATAATATAAATAATATTCCAATTTCAAAAAAAAATTAAGATAAAGTAAAATGTTTATTAACAACATAATTAATAAATTAACAAATTTGGAAATATAAATTCAATTAAAGAACAAAGTTTCAATCATTATTTTTTATTTTTTTACACACTTTTTGTTTTAAAAATATATAATTTTATTGTATATTTTTAAGGGTAGAAAAAAATATTAATAAATAATAAAGAGAGGAAAATATATGCCAAATAAATGAAAAGAAAATCCTGATGGTTCAACAGACTTGAAAGAAGTTAAAAAATGGGTAATTAATGATATAAAAGAAACTAAGGAAAAATGAGCAAAAGAAGACTCTATAAAAAAACAGCAAGAACAAGCTAAAACACAATCTAGTAGTAAATCACCAAAAATGTAAATATTAAATACTTTAAAACTGCACAATTGTGCAGTTTATTTTGTACATGGCATTGTAATACCTAAATTTTTATGGCTTTTCTCCCTTTATGTACTATTTTTAAATTTTATCACATAAATGCTGAGAAAAGCCTATCTACGGATTTTTCCCCACATTTTTAAATGAAACATAGCATTACAGTTTCAAAAGTAGGTATCTTGTTGAATTTATATGCAGCTTCTTTGGCATATAAATGAACATGATGTTTTGCAACTTTGATATGTGTTTTAAATGTTCTTCGTATATGTTTTCATACTGATTCAATTTGATTGGTATTTACGCCAATTTTTGAAACATAACCATCTTGATGGTTAACTGTTTTGTGATTAGGGAAAAGTGATTTGAAATCACGATATCCTTTTCAAGAATCAGTATGTACATCACACTTTGAAGAAATATGGTTTCTTGCAAACTGCAAAAGATTTTTACTTTTTGAGTTTTTGATTACTTTCAC
This sequence comes from Spiroplasma ixodetis Y32, assembly GCF_030316605.1. Classification (GTDB taxonomy): domain Bacteria; phylum Bacillota_I; class Bacilli_A; order Mycoplasmatales; family VBWQ01; genus Spiroplasma_E; species Spiroplasma_E ixodetis. The sequence goes on along the minus strand of NZ_CP127040.1, from coordinate 107,974 downwards.
AATTAAATTATTGGTTGTTTTTTCATAAATCCCAACAATTAATGTTTTATTTATCAAAGATCTTCCTTGTTTTTTAAAACCCATATGTGAAAGATACATTTCATCCATTTGCACTATGCCCTCAACAATAAATTGATGTTCTTGTTTGGCAATACGATTTCTGATTTCATGACCCATTCTTCAAGCAGTTTTTAAAGTCACACCCAATTCTTTTGCAACATCAGTTGATGTAATTCCATGTTTGGTGTTTATTCATCTAAAGATGAGATAAAATCAAAATCTCAAAGGTGTTTGTGACTTGTAAAAAATGGTACCATGAAGAATACTAAATGTTTGATGACATTTCAAACATCTTATTATTCTTAAATTAGAAGTATTCAAACTTGTTCAAGAACACATGATACATTTGTTTTTCTTCAAACTTGCTATATATTTTAAACAATCCTGTTCTGTTTGAAAAGCATTGTTGAACTCATTCAATTTCATTGTTTCCTCCACAAGTACATGTGGGGAGAAGTCCGATTTTTATTTTAAAATTATTAATATTTATCAATAAAAATAAGGAGAAAATTATAAAATTAACAATATTTAGTTATTCTTGAAATCATTACTCAAGTATAACAAATCAAGAAGTTAAAACTGAAAAAATTTCAGTAAATTAAATGAGGCTTTTTCGAAATCTAATTGACTTTTACTTTTTGTCAGTTTTTTTGATTTCATAAATTACTTTCCTTATCTTTTATAAAATATTTATTTCTTTAATTTCGTTTTTAATCCTTTATTTTTTTGCTGGTTTTAGCAAGTAAATATCGTTCTTTATCCGCATTAGCTAGCGCTTGATATTTTTCTTTTTCAGTTATGTCTAATTCAATTCATTTTTCATAGATTTTTTTAACTAATTCTTGCTGTTTTAAATTTGGATATTTTGTTTTAAAGTCTGATCTTTGTTCTATAAGAAAAAAGAAATAAGCATTTATTGGTGGTTTAGGCGCATTAGAATTTTTTATCTTTTTTGTTTTTTTTCTAACAACTTTATGATTTTTCTCTGCTTTTGACATATAAATAACCTCCTTAGTTTCTGTTTTAAATTCCATATTTTATAGGATTATGATAACTAATACATTAATTAATAAGTAATATTAATTTTACAATATTTCTACAATTTAATTTTTAATATGCTTTATATCAAAATTAACTTCACCAAATAAAAATATTTAGCAAATAGAATTCCCCCACGATTACGATTTTTCAACTTTAAATTTTGCACACAAATTTGCTTTTTAAGTTGCTGTATTTCTGTTTCTAATTTTTCATTTTCTAAATACGGATCTTTTTCAAATGTAAAAGTAACAAATTTGGAAATTAATTATTGTTGTTCAATGTTATTCAGTCTGTACGCTTGATATGTTTTAAAATTAACTCATTCACTTACTAAATATTTAGTTTCTATTTTTTCAATACCACTTGAATAAAAATATCCTTTAACATTATTAATATTTAATACTAAAGGTATTTCTTTTGTCTTTAAATTTTTTGTACGAGTTCCTATTCATACTAGTGATTTAATTGATTTATATTTTAATAATATTGCCGGACGTCCTTGCTCATGATCTAATTCATCAGAACGATGTAAAGTATATACGTGCATTTTTTATAAATAATTTTTTGCATAATTATTTTTCATCTTTCCATACATAAATATTAATTATTTTATATCAACATATTGTAAGGTAGTACAGACATTTTGGACTATTTTCCATCTAATAAAAGTTTATCAAAATAATCCATAGGAGTCATTAACCCTAATGATTTATGTGGTTTAGAATTGTTATAATATTCTTGAAAAGAATTAACTAATTTTTGAAATAAACTAAAATCACTATTTAAATATGGTTTTATTTCAAATAAATTACTTCAATTTCTATGAAATCTTTCAATCTTACCATTACTCTGTGGTGATCTAAACGGTGTAGTTTCATGAACTATACCTTTTTTATTACAAAAATTTGTAAATCAACGATTCCTTTGTGGTTTTCCACAAGATGTATTAACATATTGACTACCATTATCAGTTCTAATTCTTTTAATTTTAATTCCCAATTTTTCATAAAAATTTAAAGCATTTTTAGTAGCATTTACAATATCTCTGGTTTGTGCTTGTTCAGAATGGATAACAATAAGTAATTCGAGTTTTTTCATCAATAAAATCAATAATATATCATCTTTTACTTCCTGTTATATAATCTGATACTACTTTAATATCAGTCTGCAATAATCCAGTTTCTTTTACTTCATATCTCAAATGTTTTTTCTTAATAGTTTTTTGTGAATAAAAACCAAAACGTTTTAATCAACGATATATAGTTTTAACCGAAGGTTTTGGCAAAAAATTAAACCTAATATCATCAATATTTCTTATTAAATAACAAAATTGAAAAGCACCTATACCAAACTCTTCTTTATACTGAACAAAATAATTTATAAATTTTTCTGATAATTTCAAATTATACAAATATTTAATATTTTTAGGTTTTGTTGATTTAAATAATAATTCTTCAAAAGGTTTATTTTTGTAGAAAATATCATAAAAACGTTTAGCTCAATAATAAAAAGTTTGCTTTGGCATATGTAATTGAGAAATTATTTCTTTACAAGAATTTTTATTTTTAAAAATAAAACAAAATTTTCTAAATTTACGATAATAAATATTAACTTTATTAATATTTGGAATGGCAACACTTTTTAGGACTATTTTTTGGTAGACATTTGTGCTTGGTATTTGATGGGGGTTAAGTAGTTTAGAATGCTGTGAATTCTTATGTTGTTATATCAGTTGATGTAATCAAATAATTCTAATTTTAATTGGATTGTAGATTAGACACACTTTTTGGACTAATAAAAGTTTTTATAACTTTATATTATTAGTTGAGGTGTAGTTTAAAATGAAATATTTAATGGCTTTTCTCCCTTTATGTACTATTTTTAAATTTTATCACATAAATGTTGATAAAAGCCTATCTACGGACTTTTCCCCACATTTTTAAATGAAACATAGCATTACAGTTTCAAAAGTAGGTATCTTGTTGAATTTATATGCAGCTTCTTTGGCATATAAATGAACATGATGTTTTGCAACTTTGATATGTGTTTTAAATGTTCTTCGTATATGTTTTCATACTGATTCAATTTGATTGGTATTTACGCCAATTTTTGAAACATAACCATCTTGATGGTTAACTGTTTTGTGATTAGGGAAAAGTGATTTGAAATCACGATATCCTTTTCAAGAATCAGTATGTACATCACACTTTGAAGAAATATGGTTTCTTGCAAACTGCAAAAGATTTTTACTTTTTGCGTTTTTGATTACTTTCACAATTAAATTATTGGTTGTTTTTTCATAAATCCCAACAATTAATGTTTTATTTATCAAAGATCTTCCTTGTTTTTTAAAACCCATATGTGAAAGATACATTTCATCCATTTGCACTATGCCCTCAACAATAAATTGATATTCTTGTTTGGCAATACGATTTCTGATTTGATGACCCATTCTTCAAGCAGTTTTCAAAGTCACACCCAATTCTTTTGCAACATCAGTTGATGTAATTCCATGTTTGGTGTTTATTCATCTAAAAATGAGATAAAATCAAAATCTTAAAGGTGTTTGTGAGTTGTAAAAAATGGTGCCATGAAGAATACTAAATGTTTGATGACATTTCAAACATCTTATTCTTCTTAAATTAGAAGTATTCAAACTTGTTCAAGAACACATGATACATTTGTTTTTCTTCAAACTTGCTATATATTTTAAACAATCCTGTTCTGTTTGAAAAGCATTGTTGAACTCATTCAATTTCATTGTTTCCTCCACAAGTACATGTGGGGAGAAGTCCGTATTTAATTAATAGTGCTGATTTTACTAAATTTGATTATAAATTTAACAAGTTTGTAGAAAAGTATAAAAATGATAAAAATATTAATAAAGTTAATATTTATTATGGTAAATTTAGAAAATTTTGTTTTATTTTTAAAAATAAAAATTCTTGTAAAGAAATAATTTCTCAATTACATATGCCAAAGCAAACTTTTTATTATTGAGCTAAACGTTTTTATGATATTTTCTACAAAAATAAACCTTTTGAAGAATTATTATTTAAATCAACAAAACCTAAAAATATTAAATATTTGTATAATTTGGAATTATCAGAAAAATTTATAAATTATTTTGTTCAGTATAAAGAAGAGTTTGGTATAGGTGCTTTTCAATTTTGTTATTTAATAAGACATATTGATGATATTAGGTTTAATTTTTTGCCAAAACCTTCGGTTAAAACTATATATCCTTGATTAAAACGTTTTGGTTTTTATTCACAAAAAACTATTAAGAAAAAACATTTGAGATATTAAGTAAAAGAAACTGGATTATTGCAGACTGATATTAAAGTAGTATCAGATTATATAACAGGAAGTAAAAGATGATATATTATTGATTTTATTGATGAAAAAACTCGAATTACTTATTGTTATCCATCTGAACAAGCACAAACCAGAGATATTGTAAATGCTACTAAAAATGTTTTAAATTTTTATGAAAAATTGGGAATTAAAATTAAAAGAATTAGAACTGATAATGGTAGTCAATATGTTAATACATCTTGTGGAAAACCACAAAGGAATCGTTGATTTACAAATTTGTGTAATAAAAAAGGTATAGTTCATGAAACTACACCGTTTAGATCACCACAGAGTAATGGTAAGATTGAAAGATTTCATAGAAATTGAAGTAATTTATTTGAAATAAAACCATATTTAAATAGTGATTTTAGTTTATTTCAAAAATTAGTTAATTCTTTTCAAGAATATTATAACAATTCTAAACCACATAAATCATTAGGGTTAATGACTCCTATGGATTATTTTGATAAACTTTTATTAGATGGAAAATAGTCCAAAATGTCTGTACTACCTTACATAATTTTAATTGGATTAATGATGTAAAATTTCTATCATTAATAAATTCTGTCTTAAAAGTTTTGAAAGTTGCTTCAGCAACAGCATTATCATAAGGACAGCCTTTTTTGCTTAAAGAACGATTAATATTGAATGCTAATAAAAGTTTATCAATCATTTTATTGTTAAATTCATTGCCGCGATCACTATGAAATATTTCAATATCTTTTAAACGGCGATTTGATTGCATAAATGCTTGATTTACTAATGATGTATCTTTTTTAACTCCAACACTATGTCCAATAATTTCGCAGTTAAATAGGTCAATTAATAAGCAAATATAGTTTCATTTACCATTAACTTGAACATAAGTTAAATCACTAACAATAACTTCATTTTTAATTCTATTATTAAAGTTTCTATTAACAAGATTGGTTATTTGACTATCATTGACTTTATTATGATGATTTTTGAATGATAATTTAGTGTATTTTGATATTAAATTATGCTTATTCATAATTTCTTTAATTTTTCTGCGTGATAAATAAATTTCTTGGTTTGCTAGTATGACTTTTAATCTTCTTGTTTCATAAACTTCTTTATTTTTTTTAAAAGCACTAATAACAGTTTGTTCATAAATATTATTTTGATTTTTTTCTTTTTTCTTTAAATTAAAATAATATGTTGATTTAGAGAGTTTTAAAAAACGACACATTGTGCGAATTTTATATTTAGATTTATTTTTAACAATAATTTCTATTTTCTGCCTATTATTAGTGCTGCTTGCTTTAAAATATCATTTTCAATTCGTAACTGTTTTAATTCTTTATTTGCTTGAATTAATTGTTTTTCTAAATCAGAAAGATTATCTTTAGTTTTAAAACTACCTGAATTAGTAAATTGCTTAATTCATTTATAAGTAACTGCTCTTGTAACATTATACTCTTTAACAAGGCAAGATATTGATTTACCACTTTGATATAAAGCTACTATTTGCTTTTTAAATTCGTCGGTATATGAGTTAATATTGGTCATAATTATAATTCCTTTCTTTTCACTAATTTGTTCACTTGTCTACGTAATTAGTGTCCAATAAAGTGTAACCCATCCAAATTTTACATCATTAATCCAATTAAAATTAGAATTATTTGATTACATCAACTGATATAACAACATAAGAATTCACAGCACTCTAAACTACTTAACCCCCATCAAATACCAAGTACAAATGTCTACCAAAAAATAGTCCTAAAAAGTGTTGCCATTCCAATATATTCAACAATACCATTCACAATAAAAATAAAATCGATGGTCTTTGGTTTTATTTTTTTAAATTTTATGAAAAATATTATATAATATAATTAATTATTTAATCATAATTTTATAATAATTAATTATTAAACAAAATTGCGAAAAAGTATATTACCAACAAGCATTTTGTCAAGACAATCACCCGAAACGCCGAACTCCCAACGATGTTGACAGCACGGCGTTTCGGTTTAATGCTTGTTGGTAATATATTCTTTATCTTGCTTTTCTTTATAGAGGTAAAGATAAGCAAAAATAAAGAACCAAACAAAAAGAAAGGGAGAATAATAATTATGAAAAAAATAATTAGATTTTTTTTAAATTATATTTTAGTTAGTGCAACGATAATCAATGTTTCTGCTTGTAGATGAGGATGTACTAACAATAATTATGATTGATCTGATGAAAATGAACAAGATATTTCTGGTGATTACATTGTTCCCGACATAAATAACAGAACCAGTAAAATAATAAGTGATCGTTTAAGTTTTTTTGGGATAGATACTAGTAATGTGAAAAATTGATATTTAAAAAGTTCAGAAAACTGATTTAATAAAAGTAATAAAAAATGAGAATTTATTAATAATTTAGAAGAAAAAATTAAATATAAAGCAAATGAAAAGTCAATTAATGATTTTAATGATTTAGAAAACAATAAAGATAGTTTTAATGATTTTAATGATTTACAAAAACAACTAAATGATACTTATCTTAATACAACTAAAAAAGTAAATATAAATTTTGAAGATTTATTTCAAAAAATAAATATTTTAACAAAATATAAAAATGAAATTAAAAATGAAATTCTTAAATTTTATAATATCTTTTCAAAATTATATGGAAAAAATAATGTATTAAAATTAGTTTACAAAATTGATTATGACAAATTATTAGATAAAAATCAAATAGCAGCACAAACCAAAGGTTTAAAATTTTGAAAATTTGAACCTAATTATGGTTATTATTTAAATTGCATTCAAATGATAAGTCTTAGTAATGTAGTTTTTTCTAATGAAATTGCAATTAAAAATTACATTTTTGGTTTTTGATCAAGTAAAAATATTGTTCATTCATTAGTTCATGAATATGGTCATGCTTTAAGTAATTTTTTATCATTAGATTTAAAAGGAAGACAGAAGATTAATTATTTTGTTGATAATCAAGATACTTTCCAATTAGATAATTATTTTTATAAATCATTACAAATTTCACAAAATAATTCTAGTAAGCAATTAAACAGTCCAGAAAAATATATGATTTCAACATTAGCAAATGGTACAAAAATAAATGACCCAATTTATCAAAAATTATTATCTTATGCTATTGTAAGAAGTAATTATGGAAGAACATCAATTAATGAACTATTTGCAGAAGGATTTGCACAATGAATTGAAACACCTGAAAATCAGCGTAATATTGCATGAGAGAAATTAGATAAATTTTTTAGAATTGATTTACCAAAAATTTTATAATCTTAAAAAATATTATAAAGTGCAAATTGTCGGAAATACATAAAAAGTCTCATAACTAAGGCTTGATGAATAGCTTTATATTCAAAATTAAATAATCGCTAAAAACATCAAATACGAACCAAATAAAGGCATATACCTAAAAAGGAGTAAAAAGTTATGAAAAAAATTGAAAAAATGGCTTTATTTTTAAAACAAGCATTAGAAAAAATATCTAAAATAAGTGTAAAAATAATTAGTAGTTTGAATGATAAAAATAAATATTGAAGATTTTGAGTTATATTTTAGTAATAAATCTAAAAGGAGTACAAAGCAATGGGTGAATTAGAAAAAATACTATTTATTATAAACCGTTGGGGATATTTAAATGCAGAACAAATTGCTTTGTTATTAAACAAAAATATTCAAACAATTGAAACCCAAAAAAAGAAGCTATTAAAATTAAAAATGCTTAATGTAGATACATTACCAAAGAAAAATTATTTTACTTTAACAAGTAAAGCACAAAGCCATTTAGGAAGAGAACACAAAAAAAGCATTCAAGTCAATTATTATGAACTAGCTCATCAAGATTTACTTATTAAATGACTTTGTCAACAAACTGAAATACTTTCCTATAAAACTAAACGTGAACTAAAAATAGAAAATGGAAATCTTAACGCTTATCCTGATTTAATTATTACTAAAAATGATAATACTGAAATTTATGTAGAACTTGAATTAACTAGAAAATCACCAGAACGCTTTAAAACAAAATTAATTAATGTACGTCAATGACTTGTTGATGGTGGTAAAATTCACTGAATTACAAATTCGCAAACACTTGCCAATTGAATCGAAAATCAAATCAACACCATTGAAGCATATCCTAAACAACACAGTTATGAAATTTTAACATAGATATAAAAATATAATATTTTTTAATATTTATAATTTTTATATTATTTTTAATAACCGTCTTTAACACTATTATCAACACGTGTTAGAGAACTAAAACAGTGAATTACAACACAGTTGTTAAAAATAGTAGCTAGCATGTGGACTTGCATGAATAAATAATAAGTTGATGATGCCTAATAAAATATACTAACCATTTAATGGTAATTCTTGGGGTGGGATCGAATTGGAAATTAGTATATATAGCCCCCCCATGGGGAAACATACTATTATTCTTAATTTAACCAACCTTGCCACTTTCAAGTGTGCAAGTGTTGGTTTTATTTTTTACGGACTTCTCCCCACATGTACTTGTGGAAGAAACAATGAAATTGAATGAGTTCAACAATGCTTTTCAAACAGAACAGGATTGTTTAAAATATATAGCAAGTTTGAAGAAAAACAAATGTATCATGTGTTCTTGAACACGTTTGAATACTTCTAATTTAAGAAGAATAAGATGTTTGAAATGTCATCAAACATTTAGTATTCTTCATGGCACCATTTTTTACAAGTCACAAACACCTTTGAGATTTTGATTTTATCTCATCTTTAGATGAATAAACACCAAACATGGAATTACATCAACTAATGTTGCAAAAGAATTGGGTGTGACTTTGAAAACTGCTTGAAGAATGGGTCATGAAATCAGAAATCGTATTGCCAAACAAGAACATCAATTTATTGTTGAGGGCATAGTGCAAATGGATGAAATGTATCTTTCACATATGGGTTTTAAAAAACAAGGAAGATCTTTGATAAATAAAACATTAATTGTTGGGATTTATGAAAAAACAACCAATAATTTAATTGTGAAAGTAATCAAAAACTCAAAAAGTAAAAATCTTTTGCATTTTGCAAGAAACCATATTTCTTCAAAGTGTGATGTACATACTGATTCTTGAAAAGGATATCGTGATTTCAAATCACTTTTCCCTAATCACAAAACAGTTAACCATCAAGATGGTTATGTTTCAAAAATTGGCGTAAATACCAATCAAATTGAATCAGTATGAAAACATATACGAAGAACATTTAAAACACATATCAAAGTTGCAAAACATCATGTTCATTTATATGCCAAAGAAGCTGCATATAAATTCAACAAGATACCTACTTTTGAAACTGTAATGCTATGTTTCATTTAAAAATGTGGGGAGAAGTCCGTAGATAGGCTTTTCTCAGCATTTATGTGATAAAATTTAAAAATAGTACATAAAGGGAGAAAAGCCATTTTTTATTTAAGGGTTAAAAAAATTAGGAAGTTATTTTTGAAAATTACTAGTTACCGACATCTTCGCCACGCTCCCATAATTTAAAACAAAAAAAGTTTATGAAGCACCAAAACAAATGTTAAATACAATAGATGAAAAAGATAAAATCAAAAAAATTAAAAACAAAGAAAAAATTGTACTTCTTACTGTTTCTGTACCAGAAAGATTATTAAAGAAATTTGAAGAAGAAGCTGATACAAAATTATGAAAAAAATCTACGCTAATGAAAGTAATACTTGAAAAAAGATATAGAAATAATGTGGAATGGCAACCTTTTTTAGGACTATTTTTTGGTAGACATTTGTGCTTGGTATTTGATGGGGGTTAAGTAGTTTAGAGTGCTGTGAATTCTTATGTTGTTATATCAGTTGATGTAATCAAATAATTCTAATTTTAATTGGATTAATGATGTAAAATTTCTATCATTAATAAATTCTGTCTTAAAAGTTTTGAAAGTTGCTTCAGCAACAGCATTATCATAAGGACAGCCTTTTTTGTTTAAAGAACGATTAATATTGAATGCTAATAAAAGTTTATCAATCATTTTATTGTTAAATTCATTGCCGCGATCACTATGAAATATTTTAATATCTTTTAAACAGTGATTTGATTGCATAAATGCTTGATTTACTAATGATGTATCTTTTTTAACTCTTCAAACACTATGTCCAATAATTTTGCGGTTAAATAGGTCAATTAATAAGCAAATATAGTTTCATTTACCATTAACTTGAACATAAGTTAAATCACTAACAATAACTTCATTTTTAATTTTATTATTAAAGTTTCTATTAACAAGATTGGTTATTTGACTATTATTGACTTTATTATGATGATTTTTGAATGATAATTTAGTGTATTTTGATATTAAATTATGCTTATTCATAATTTCTTTAATTTTTCTGCGTGATAAATAAATTTCTTGGTTTGCTAGTATGACTTTTAATCTTCTTGTTCCATAAACTTCTTTATTTTCTTTAAAAGCACTAATAACAGCTTGTTCATAAATATTATTTTGATTTTTTTCTTTTTTCTTTAAATTAAAATAATATGTTGATTTAGAGAGTTTTAAAAAACGACACATTGTGCGAATTTTATATTTAGATTTATTTTTAACAATAATTTCTATTTTCTGCCTATTATTAGTGCTGCTTGCTTTAAAATATCATTTTCCATTCGTAACTGTTTTAATTCTTTATTTGCTTGAATTAATTGTTTTTCTAAATCAGAAAGATTATCTTTAGTTTTAAAACTACCTGAATTAGTAAATTGCTTAATTCATTTATAAGTAACTGCTCTTGTACAGGCATAAGTTAGTTAAGTTTACTCCTATAATTTTTAATCTAGACAGTATGATTAGTTTAAATAATTAATAGTTAAGGAGTAAAGATGAAATATAAAGTTTATACAAGAAAAATTAAACTAGATGTTTTAAATGAATATGTAGTGATTAAAAAATTAAAAACCATTGATATTAAAACCAAATATCAATTATCAACCAGATCATTAATTTATAATTGAGTAAAAAAATATCAAAAAAATAATAAATTAATTACTATTCATACTTTTCAAACAAATCATCAAATAGATAAAGTGAATATCAAAGATAAAAATTTAAAACTTGAAAATAAAAAACTCAAAAAGTCACTACTAAAAGAAAAAATAAAAAATGAATTTTTAAGACAAAAACAATTCTGTGATAAAGAATTAAAAAACAATCAAAATATTTTAAATAGTAAATTATTGAAAAGTAAATGTTTTTTAATAGTTGATAAATATAGAAATAAAAATTATGGAATTAATGACATAATTAGTTTGTTACCTTTCAGTAAAGTTGCATATTATAAATGAATAAAAAACGGTAAAAAGAAATATCAAACAAAAATTGATAATGAGTTATTAAAAGAATTAAATAAAATTGTTGTTATTAGCAACAAAGATAAAATAATTAAAATTACTAGTTTAGAAAAGGTGAGATTAGAATTAAAGAAAAACAACACCAATTTTAAATGCAGTAAAAACAGCATTATGAGGTTATTAGAAGATAATAATATCACAAACTATTAACCAAACCCAAAAAACAGCGTAGAGCGAAATCTAATTCCTTAAAATCAAATTTCCAAGATTTATTAAAACGTAATTTTACCAGTAATACTTATCTTGAAAAAGTTGGGATCGATGGTACTTGATTTAAAGAATTAATTATTAATAATAAAAAAACTAAATTATTATTAGAAATTGCTACAGATATGAATAGTAATGCTATAGTTGGTTGAAAAATTAATAAAAGTGAAAATGCAATAACCATTTTAAATGTTCTTAATCAAGCAACAAAGGCAAGTCGTAAAGAACATAAAATATTTGCAACATTTATCCAGTCTGATTTAGGTTCAGGTAATACTAGTAAAATAGTTACAAATAGTTTTAATAAAAGTAAAACTTTAATTCATTCAAAAAGTTTATCATGATTTAAAGGCAACCAAGTAAGTGAATGTTTAAATCGCTGAATCAAAAGAGATTTTAAAATTATGTTTGGTAACAAGTTTAATAGCATTAAACATTTCACAGAAGCATTAAGAAAATTTATTAACTGATGAAATAATGATAGAATGATTTTACGATTAAAAATGTCTCCAAACCAATTTGTACAGATTTGAAGACAAGAAAGTAAACTTATCTAACCAATGCCACATTATACTCTTTAACAAGGCAAGATATTGATTTACCACTTTGATATAAAGCTACTATTTGCTTTTTAAATTCGTTGGTATATGAGTTAATATTGGTCATAATTATAATTCCTTTCTTTTCACTAATTTGTTCACTTGTGTGTCCAATAAAGTGTAACCCATCCAGAAATTATTTGTCATCAAGAAAAAAGAGAAATACCAGATTTAAAAATTTTAATCAATAATGTAAAAGATAATTTTTATTTAGAAGAAATTAAAAAACTTATTTTTGATTTTAAATTAGAAACAAAAATGCTAAATACAAAACTTAAAGAATCAGAAATATTCAAAGCGGTTGAAAATAAATTATGTTCAATTTGAGAAAAACCTTATTATTGACGTCAAAAACAAGCATATGAAGAACTTATTCCAGAAATAATATAAAATACGGACTTCTCCCCACATGTACTTGTGGAGGAAACAATGAAATTGAATGAGTTCAACAATGCTTTTCAAACAGAACAGGATTGTTTAAAATATATAGCAAGTTTGAAGAAAAACAAATGTATCATGTGTTCTTGAACAAGTTTGAATACTTCTAATTTAAGAAGAATAAGATGTTTGAAATGTCATCAAACATTTAGTATTCTTCATGGCACCATTTTTTACAAGTCACAAACACCTTTGAGATTTTGATTTTATCTCATCTTTAGATGAATAAACACCAAACATGGAATTACATCAACTGATGTTGCAAAAGAATTGGGTGTGACTTTGAAAACTGCTTGAAGAATGGGTCATGAAATCAGAAATCGTATTGCCAAACAAGAACATCAATTTATTGTTGAGGGCATAGTGCAAATGGATGAAATGTATCTTTCACATATGGGTTTTAAAAAACAAGGAAGATCTTTGATAAATAAAACATTAATTGTTGGGATTTATGAAAAAACAACCAATAATTTAATTGTGAAAGTAATCAAAAACGCAAAAAGTAAAAATCTTTTGCAGTTTGCAAGAAACCATATTTCTTCAAAGTGTGATGTACATACTGATTCTTGAAAAGGATATCGTGATTTCAAATCACTTTTCCCTAATCACAAAACAGTTAACCATCAAGATGGTTATGTTTCAAAAATTGGCGTAAATACCAATCAAATTGAATCAGTATGAAAACATATACGAAGAACATTTAAAACACATATCAAAGTTGCAAAACATCATGTTCATTTATATGCCAAAGAAGCTGCATATAAATTCAACAAGATACCTACTTTTGAAACTGTAATGCTATGTTTCATTTAAAAATGTGGGGAGAAGTCCGTAGATAGGCTTTTCTCAGAATTTATGTGATAAAATTTAAAAATAGTACATAAAGGGAGAAAAGCCATAAAATAATAATGTACATTTAAATTTAAGGAGGTAAAAAGAAATGAAGAAATTACTAAGTATGTTAGGAACAATAACTTTAATCGGAACAGTAAGCACAAATATTATTGCATGTGGTAAAGGAGATGAACCATCACCTACTCCAATTCCGCCAATTCAAGCAGAATTTCAAAAAGTTTCTGGGTGGAACGATACTAATGGTTCGGTTTTGAGTTTAGTAAATGTTAATGGTACAGTTTATGTAGGAACATGAACTGCTGATGGTCAAGGTAAATTATTTAAAAGTAAAACTGATGGTACTTTTGAATTAGTATCTGGTTGAAAAGAAGATAATGGTGAAATTTATAGTTTAATAAATATCAATGGAACTATTTATGCAGGAACAAGAACTGATTCTGGTCAAGGTAAATTATTTAAAAGTGAAACTGATGGTACTTTTGAATTAGTATCTGGTTGAAAAGAAGATAATGGTGAAGTTTATAGTTTAGTAAATGTAAATGGTATAGTTTATGCAGGAACAAGAACTGCTCCTGGTGAAGGTAAATTATTTAAAAGTAAAACTGATGGTACTTTTGAATTAGTATCTGGTTGAAAAGAAGATAATGGTTCGGTTTTGAGTTTAGTAAATGTTAATGGTACAGTTTATGTAGGAACATGAACTGCTGATGGTCAAGGTAAATTATTTAAAAGTAAAACTGATGGTACTTTTGAATTAGTATCTGGTTGAAAAAAAGATAATGGTGAAGTTTATAGTTTAGTAAATGTAAATGGTACAGTTTATGCAGGAACATGAACTGCTGCTGGTCAAGGTAAATTATTTAAAAGTAAAACTGATGGTACTTTTGAATTAGTATCTGGTTGAAAAGATAATAATGGTTCGGTTTTGCGTTTAGTAAATGTTAATGGTACAGTTTATGCAGCAACAAGAACTGCTCCTGAACAAGGTAAGTTATTTAAAAGTAAAACTGATGGTACTTTTGAATTAGTATCTGGCTGAAAAGAAGATAATGGTGAAGTTTTTAGTTTAGTAAATGTAAATGGTACAGTATATGCAGGAACATGAACTGTTGATGATAAAGGAAATTTATATAAAAAAAGTAAATAATAATGTACATTTAAATTTAAGGAGGTAAAAAGAAATGAAGAAATTACTAAGTATGTTAGGAACAATAACTTTAATCGGAACAGTAAGCACAAATATTATTGCATGTGGTAAAGGAGATGAACCATCACCTACTCCAATTCCACCACTTCAAGCAGAATTTCAAAAAGTTTCTAGTTGACAAGATAATAATGGTTCGGTTTTGAGTTTAGTAAATGTAAATGGTACAGTTTATGCAGGAACAGTTCATGTTCCTGGTGAAGGTAAATTATTTAAAAGTAAAACTGATGGTACTTTTGAATTAGTATCTGGTTGAAAAAAAGATAATGGTGAAATTTATAGTTTAATAAATATCAATGGAACTATTTATGCAGGAACAAGAACTGCTGCTGACAAAGGTAAGTTATTTAAAAGTAAAAATGATGGTACTTTTGAATTAGTATCTGGTTGAAAAGAAGATAATGGTGTGGTTTTTAGTTTAGTAAATGTAAATGGTACAGTTTATGCAGGAACATGAACTGTTGCTGGTCAAGGTAAATTATTTAAAATTTCTAGTGCAGGTGTAGTTAGTGAAGTTAGTGGTTGAACTGATACTAATGGTTCGGTTTTTAGTTTAGTAAATGTAAATGGTACAGTTTATGTAGGAACATGAACTGCTCCTGGTGAAGGTAAATTATTTAAAAGTAAAACTGATGGTACTTTTGAATTAGTATCTGGTTGAACTGATACTAATGGTTCGGTTTTTAGTTTAGTAAATGTAAATGGTACAGTATATGCAGGAACAAGAACTGTTGATGGTCAAGGTAAATTATTTAAAAGTAAAACTGATGGTACTTTTGAATTAGTATCTGGTTGAAAAAAAGATAATGGTTCGGTTTATAGTTTAGTAAATGTAAATGATACAGTTTATGCAGGAACAAGAACTGCTGATGGTCAAGGTAAATTATTTAAAAGTAAAACTGATGGTACTTTTGAATTAGTATCTGGCTGAAAAGAAGATAATGGTGAAGTTTTTAGTTTAGTAAATGTTAATGGTACAGTATATGCAGGAACATGAACTGCTGCTGATAAAGGAAATTTATATAAAAAAAGTAAATAATAATGTACATTTAAATTTAAGGAGGTAAAAAGAAATGAAGAAATTACTAAGTATGTTAGGGACAATAACGTTAATCGGAACAGTAAGCACAAATATTATTGCATGTGGTAAAGGATATGAACCATCACCTACTCCAATTCCGCCAGTTCAAGCAGAATTTCAAAAAGTTTCTGGTTGAAACGATACTAATGGTTCGGTTTTGAGTTTAGTAAATGTTAATGGTACAGTTTATGTAGGAACATGAACTGCTGATGGTCAAGGTAAATTATTTAAAAGTAAAACTGATGGTACTTTTAAATTAGTATCTGGTTGAAAAGAAGATAATGGTGAAATTTATAGTTTAATAAATATCAATGGAACTATTTATGCAGGAACAAGAACTGATTCTGGTCAAGGTAAGTTATTTAAAAGTAAAACTGATGGTACTTTTGAATTAGTATCTGGTTGAAAAGAAGATAATGGTGAAGTTTATAGTTTAGTAAATGTAAATGGTATAGTTTATGCAGGAACAAGAACTACTCCTGGTGAAGGTAAATTATTTAAAATTAAAACTGATGGTACTTTTGAATTAGTATCTGGCTGAAAAGAAGATAATGGTGAAGTTTTGAGTTTAGTAAATGTAAATGGTACAGTTTATGCAGGAACATGAACTGCTGATGGTCAAGGTAAATTATTTAAAAGTAAAACTGATGGTACTCTTGAATTAGTATTTGGTTGAAAAAAAGATAATGGTGAAGTTTATAGTTTAGTAAATGTAAATGGTACAGTTTATGCAGGAACATGAACTGCTGCTGGTCAAGGTAAATTATTTAAAAGTAAAACTGATGGTACTTTTGAATTAGTATCTGGTTGACAAGATACTAATGGTTCGGTTTTGAGTTTAGTAAATGTAAATGGTACAGTTTATGCAGGAACATTAACTTCTGATAATAAAGGTAAATTATTTAAAAGTAAAACTGATGGTACTTTTGAATTAGTATCTGGTTGAAAAGAAGATAATGGTGAAGTTTATAGGTTAGTAAATGTAAATGGTACAGTATATGCAGGAACATGAACTGTTGATGATAAAGGAAATTTATATAAAAAAAGTAAATAATAATGTACATTTAAATTTAAGGAGGTAAAAAGCAATAAAGAAATTACTAAGTATGTTAGGAACAATAACTTTAATCGGAACAGTAAGCACAAATATTATTGCATGTGGTAAAGGAGATGAACCATCACCTACTCCAATTCCGCCACTTCAAGCAGAATTTCAAAAAGTTTCTGGTTGAAACGATACTAATGGTTCGGTTTTGAGTTTAGTAAATGTAAATGGTACAGTTTATGCAGGAACAGTTCATGTTCCTGGTGAAGGTAAATTATTTAAAAGTAAAACTGATGGTACTTTTGAATTAGTATCTGGTTGAAAAGATACTAATGGTTCGGTTTTGAGTTTAGTAAATGTAAATGATACAGTTTATGCAGGAACAAGAACTGTTGATGGTCAAGGTAAATTATTTAAAAGTAAAAATAATGGTACTTTTGAATTAGTATCTGGTTGAAAAGAAGATAATGGTGAAGTTTTTAGTTTAGTAAATGTAAATGGTACAGTATATGCAGGAACATGAACTGCTGATGATAAAGGAAATTTATATAAAAAAAGTAAATAATAATGTACATTTAAATTTAAGGAGTTAAAAAGAAATGAAGAAATTACTAAGTATGTTAGGAACAATAACTTTAATCGGAACAGTAAGCACAAATATTATTGCATGTGGTAAAGGATATGAACCATCACCTACTCCAATTCCGCCACTTCAAGCAGAATTTCAAAAAGTTAATGGTTGAACTGATACTAATGGTGCAATTGCTAGTTTAGTAAATGTAAATGGTACAGTTTATGTAGGAACATGAACTGCTGATGGTCAAGGTAAATTATTTAAAAGTAAAACTGATGGTACTTTTGAATTAGTATCTGGTTGAAAAGAAGATAATGGTGAAATTTATAGTTTAATAAATATCAATGGAACTATTTATGCAGGAACATGAACTGTTGCTGGTCAAGGTAAATTATTTAAAATTTCTAGTGCAGGTGTAGTTAGTGAAGTTGGTGGTTGAAAAAAAGATAATGGTTCGGTTTTTAGTTTAGTAAATGTAAATGGTACAGTTCATGTAGGAACATGAACTGCTGATGGTCAAGGTAAGTTATTTAAAAGTAAAACTGATGGTACTTTTGAATTAGTATCTGGTTGAAAAGATACTAATGGTTCGGTTTTGAGTTTAGTAAATGTAAATGGTACAGTTTATGCAGGAACATGAACTGCTGCTGGTCAAGGTAAATTATTTAAAAGTAAAACTGATGGTACTTTTGAATTAGTATCTGGTTGGAACGATACTAATGGTTCGGTTTTGAGTTTAGTAAATGTTAATGGTACAGTTTATGCAGGAACAAGAACTGCTGCTGAACAAGGTAAGTTATTTGAAAGTAAAACTGATGGTACTTTTGAATTAGTATCTGGTTGAAAAGAAGATAATGGTGAAATTTATAGTTTAGTAAATGTAAATGGTACAGTTTATGCAGGAACATTAACTTCTGATAATAAAGGTAAATTATTTAAAAGTAAAACTGATGGTACTTTTGAATTAGTATCTGGTTGAAAAGAAGATAATGGTTCGGTTTATAGTTTAGTAAATGTAAATGGTACAGTTTATGCAGGAACATGAACTGCTGATCGTAAAGGTAAATTATTTTACGGACTTCTCCCCACATGTACTTGTGGAGGAAACAATGAAATTGAATGAGTTCAACAATGCTTTTCAAACAGAACAGGATTGTTTAAAATATATAGCAAGTTTGAAGAAAAACAAATGTATCATGTGTTCTTGAACAAGTTTGAATACTTCTAATTTAAGAAGAATAAGATGTTTGAAATGTCATCAAACATTTAGTATTCTTCATGGCACCATTTTTACAAGTTACAAACACCTTTGAGATTTTGATTTTATCTCATCTTTAGATGAATAAACACCAAACATGGAATTACATCAACTGATGTTGCAAAAGAATTGGGTGTGACTTTGAAAACTGCTTGAAGAATGGGTCATGAAATCAGAAATCGTATTGCCAAACAAGAACATCAATTTATTGTTGAGGGCATAGTGCAAATGGATGAAATGTATCTTTCACATATGGGTTTTAAAAAACAAGGAAGATCTTTGATAAATAAAACATTAATTGTTGGGATTTATGAAAAAAAACCAATAATTTAATTGTGAAAGTAATCAAAAACTCAAAAAGTAAAAATCTTTTGCAGTTTGCAAGAAACCATATTTCTTCAAAGTGTGATGTACATACTGATTCTTGAAAAGGATATCGTGATTTCAAATCACTTTTCCCTAATCACAAAACAGTTAACCATCAAGATGGTTATGTTTCAAAAATTGGCGTAAATACCAATCAAATTGAATCAGTATGAAAACATATACGAAGAACATTTAAAACACATATCAAAGTTGCAAAACATCATGTTCATTTATATGCCAAAGAAGCTGCATATAAATTCAACAAGATACCTACTTTTGAAGCTGTAATGCTATGTTTCATTTAAAAATGTGGGGAGAAGTCCGTAGATAGGCTTTTCTCAGCATTTATGTGATAAAATTTAAAAATAGTACATAAAGGGAGAAAAGCTTTATTTAAAAGTAAAACTGATGGTACTTTTGAATTAGTATCTGGTTGAAAATATACTAATGGTTCGGTTTATAGTTTAGTAAATGTAAATGGTACAGTTTATGCAGGATGGAATGGCAACACTTTTTAGGATTATTTTTTGGTAGACATTTGTGCTTGGTATTTGATGGGGGTTAAGTAGTTTAGAGTGCTGTGAATTCTTATGTTGTTATATCAGTTGATGTAATCAAATAATTCTAATTTTAATTGGATTAATGATGTAAAATTTCTATTATTAATAAATTATGTCTTAAAAGTTTTGAAAGTTGCTTCAGCAATAACATTATCATAAGGACAGCCTTTTTTGCTTAAAGAACGATTAATATTGAATACTAATAAAAGTTTATTAATCATTTTATTGTTAAATTCATTGCCGCAATCACTATGAAATATTTCAATATCTTTTAAACAGCGATTTGATTGCATAAATGCTTGATTTACTAATGATGTATCTTTTTTAACTCCAAAACACACTATGTCCAATAATTTCGCAGTTAAATAGGTCAATTAATAAGCAAATATAGTTTCATTTACCATTAACTTGAACATAAGTTAAATCACTAACAATAACTTCATTTTTAATTCTATTATTAAAGTTTCTATTAACAAGATTGGTTATTTGACTATCATTAACTTTATTATGATGATTTTGAATGATAATTTAGTGTATTTTGATATTAAATTATGCTTATTCATAATTTCTTTAATTTTTCTGCGTGATAAATAAATTTCTTGGTTTGCTAGTATGACTTTTAATCTTCTTGTTCCATAAACTTCTTTGTTTTCTTTAAAAGCACTAATAACAGCTTGTTCATAAATATTATTTTGATTTTTTTCTTTTTTTTTAAATTAAAATAATATGTTGATTTAGAGATTTTTAAAAAACGATACATTTTGCGAATTTTATATTTAGATTTATTTTTAAAAATAATTTCTATTTTCTGCCTATTATTAGTGCTGCTTGCTTTAAAATATCATTTTCCATTTGTAACTGTTTTAATTCTTTATTTGTTTGAATTAATTGTTTTTCTAAATCAGAAAGATTATCTTTAGTTTTAAAACTACCTGAATTAGTAAATTGCTTAATTCATTTATAAGTAACTGCTCTTGCAACATTATACTCTCTTTAACAAGGCAAGATATTGATTTACCACGCTACTATTTGCTTTTTAAATTCGTCGGTATATGAGTTAATATTGGTCATAATTATAATTCCTTTCTTTTCACTAATTTGTTCACTTGTCTACGTAATTAGTGTCCAATAAAGTGTAACCCATCCACATCTTGTGGAAAACCACAAAGGAATCGTTGATTTACAAATTTTTGTAATAAAAAAGGTATAGTTCATGAAAATACACCGTTTAGATCACCACACAGTAATGGTAAGATTGAAAGATTTCATAGAAATTGAAGTAATTTATTTGAAATAAAACCATATTTAAATAGTGATTTTAGTTTATTTCAAAAATTAGTTAATTCTTTTCAAGAATATTATAACAATTCTAAACCACATAAATCATTAGGGTTAATGACTCCTATGGATTATTTTGATAAACTTTTATTAGATGGAAAATAGTCCAAAATGTCTGTACTACCTTACATCCTAGTAATACAATTGAATGAAATTCTATCAATGATTTGACTAAAAAACTAATAGCATGAAAATTATATTTTTCTTTAACAGAATTAATTAATTGTTTTAACTTGATTAATTTAGAAAAAAGTTAATTTTAGATATGGAGTAAACATGAAAATTTGAGATAATGAGATTAGAAATATAATCAATAGTAATGAAATACAAGAGTGAAAAGAAGCTAGAAGCAATTTAATAGCAACAGAAGAATTACGTGTAAAAATGCTAGCAAAAATTTGAAACTTAGAAAATCAAATTGAAGAATTTGATAGTATAAATCGTTGCATATATGAAGATAACTTGAAATTGTTAAGTAAAATTAAAAAAAATATTTTTTTAAAGATAAATTTATCCCAAAAATTAGTAAATTTAAATCAAAAAGAAGTTGCATTATGTGACAATATTGAATTTTTAAAAGAATTAAAACAAACAAAATTGCAATATGATAAATTTTTGCAAGAAAAAAAATTTGATATAAATTTTAGAGAAAAAGAAAGACAGTTATGAAATTTAATATTAGACTTATATTTTGTTGATAAAAATAAAAAAGAAATAAATAGCAATTACTACAGAAATTGAAGTAATAATTTTATTAAAACTTGTGAAAAAATAAAAAATGAATTTACAGATATTGATATAAAAGATAATATTGCTATAATTTCTGATACAGTTTCTACTTTGATTGGTGATATAAAAAGAGATGATTTTTTTGTAAAAAATCAAAAAATAATTATTAATAATTAAAAAACCAATAAAGCAAAAATAAAGCAGAAAATTTAAGACAATTTAATTGTAATAGTTATTAACTTGCTTTTAGATAAAAAAGGCATATAATAAAAACAAACTTAAAAAATAAAAAATGCAATAGCGATGCTACCAACATCCTACTGCCGACAGGTTCCCTACTGAAGTCCAACCTGCATTTAAATTATATATTTTTTCATAATTTTTTGCAAACGACATTCTAGATGTGACCTAAATGTCGTTTTTCTTTTTTAAAGTTTATAAAAAAAGGAAGTAAAAATTATGTTTTTATTTAATTTATTATCAATTGTTGATCCACAAACTCAACAATTATTGAACAATTTAATGGGTGTACTACTACCAATTTTGTATACCATTGCAGGATTTGCTTTAGCATTTTCTATTATTAAATATTCTTGAAAAATTCATAATGATCCTGAAAACAAAGGTGATTATTTAAGACATATGGTTACAAGTGTTATTGCTTGTGGTGGATTTTTAATTGCTTCTGGAATAGCTCATATTATTTTTGCAAGAATGTTAGGGATATTATAGTCATGAAATTCATGTTTTTAGATACTTTTGGCATTGGTCATGCCATATGAAAGTTACTTTATGATATTTTTGTTCAAGGACCCTTATTTATAGTGAATGGTCTTGGTGATGCAATAACTTATTTGTCAGGACAAAAAATTATTGATTTAGTGTTTGGTTGGAACAACCGGTCATTTCTTTAATATACCCCCACAATTTATTATTTTTTTAGCTCTTGCAAGTTGTTTAGTTGTTTTATTTGCAGGGGGCGTAATTTTGCATGCTATGGTTCATCAAAAAATTGGTAGTGCAGTGTCAGAATTAGTTAATCGTATTATAATCATAGTTTTATTATGAGTTTTAGTGCCACTATTTTTTTGAGTAATTAATTTTACTGTTGTATCAATTATTCATATTTTATTACCGAAAATGATTGATGGTAAAAGCTTATCTAATATGGTTGGTTCATTAGGCTTTACAGATAATAACAATCATCAGTGATGAAACTATGATATAGATTATCCTGATTGAAATCATTACAATTTGTTTTTAGGCGCTTTTGGTACGTGATTTACTATGGCAATATTTTTCCTTTTAGGATTAACTTTAGTTAAAAGAATTTTTGATTTATTTTTGTTTTATGTGGTGTCACCAGTAATATTTGCAACAGCATCAAGTAATGTTAAATGACAAAAAGTAAATGTGTGAAAAGAATTTGTTATTGGTAGGTTTATTTCAACAATTGGGATAGTTTTAAGTTTAACTTTTTTTCTTAATTTAGAACCAGTATTTTTTAATGCAGCTAGTGAGATTAGTTCTAGTTGAATGGCAAAATCTGCATTTCAATTACTTTTTATTTCCGGTGGTGCTATTGCTACATATCAAGCGCAACAAATATTCAGTTATTTTGTGGGACAGACCTGTTGGACTTGCTGATGGTATATCAATGTTAACTACTTTAAAAGCTGGAAGCATTGGTTTAAAATCAGCTGCTTTAGGTACTTTAGGAGTTGCTGGCGGAATATTATTTGGTAGAAAAAATAAAAAAGTTTTAATAATGTTGCTAATTCTAATATCAAATCAATGGGTGGAGTAGTAGGTATAGGTACAAGTTTAGCAAAAACAGCTGTTAGTAGTGTTTTAACAACTGCTGGATTTTTGGATGAGTTACACTTTATTGGACACTAATTACGTAGACAAGTGAACAAATTAGTGAAAAGAAAGGAATTATAATTATGACCAATATTAACTCATATACCGACGAATTTAAAAAGCAAATAGTAGCTTTATATCAAAGTGGTAAATCAATATCTTGCCTTGTTAAAGAGGAGTATAATGTTACAAGAGCAGTTACTTATAAATGAATTAAGCAATTTACTAATTCAGGTAGTTTTAAAACTAAAGATAATCTTTCTGATTTAGAAAAACAATTAATTCAAGCAAATAAAGAATTAAAACAGTTACGAATGGAAAATGATATTTTAAAGCAAGCAGCACTAATAATAGGCAGAAAATAGAAATTATTGTTAAAAATAAATCTAAATATAAAATTCGCACAATGCGTCGTTTTTTAAAACTCTCTAAATCAACATATTATTTTAATTTAAAGAAAAAAGAAAAAAAACAAAATAATATTTATGAACAAGCTGTTATTAGTGCTTTTAAAGAAAATAAAGAAGTTTATGGAACAAGAAGATTAAAAGTCATACTAGCAAACCAAGAAATTTATTTATCACGCAGAAAAATTAAAGAAATTATGAATAAGCATAATTTAATATCAAAATACACTAAATTATCATTCAAAAATCATCATAATAAAGTTAATGATAGTCAAATAACCAATCTTGTTAATAGAAACTTTAATAATAGAATTAAAAATGAAGTTATTGTTAGTGATTTAACTTATGTTCAAGTTAATGGTAAATGAAACTATATTTGCTTATTAATTGACCTATTTAACCGCGAAATTATTGGACATAGTGTTGGAGTTAAAAAAGATGCATCATTAGTAAATCAAGCATTTATGCAATCAAATCACTGTTTAAAAGATATTGAAATATTTCATAGTGATCGCGACAGTGAATTTAACAATAAAATGATTGATAAACTTTTATTAGCATTCAATATTAATCGTTCTTTAAGCAAAAAAGGCTGTCCTTATGATAATGCTGTTGCTGAAGCAACTTTCAAAACTTTTAAGACAGAATTTATTAATGATAGAAATTTTACATCATTAATCCAATTAAAATTAGAATTATTTGACGGACTTCTCCCCACATGTACTTGTGGAGGAAACAATGAAATTGAATGAGTTCAACAATGCTTTTCAAACAGAACAGGATTGTTTAAAATATATAGCAAGTTTGAAGAAAAACAAATGTATCATGTGTTCTTGAACAAGTTTGAATACTTCTAATTTAAGAAGAATAAGATGTTTGAAATGTCATCAAACATTTAGTATTCTTCATGGCACCATTTTTTACAAGTCACAAACACCTTTGAGATTTTGATTTTATCTCATCTTTAGATGAATAAACACCAAACATGGAATTACATCAACTGATGTTGCAAAAGAATTGGGTGTGACTTTGAAAAATGCTTGAAGAATGGGTCATGAAATCAGAAATCGTATTGCCAAACAAGAACATCAATTTATTGTTGAGGGCATAGTGCAAATGGATGGAATGTATCTTTCACATATGGGTTTTAAAAAACAAGGAAGATCTTTGATAAATAAAACATTAATTGTTGGGATTTATGAAAAAACAATCAATAATTTAATTGTGAAAGTAATCAAAAACGCAAAAAGTAAAAATCTTTTGCAGTTTGCAAGAAACCATATTTCTTCAAAGTGTGATGTACATACTGATTCTTGAAAAGGATATCGTGATTTCAAATCACTTTTCCCTAATCACAAAACAGTTAACCATCAAGATGGTTATGTTTCAAAAATTGGCGTAAATACCAATCAAATTGAATCAGTATGAAAACATATACGAAGAACATTTAAAACACATATCAAAGTTGCAAAACATCATGTTCATTTATATGCCAAAGAAGCTGCATATAAATTCAACAAGATACCTACTTTTGAAGCTGTAATGCTATGTTTCATTTAAAAATGTGGGGAGAAGTCCGTAGATAGGCTTTTCTCAGCATTTATGTGATAAAATTTAAAAATAGTACATAAAGGGAGAAAAGCCTTATTTGATTACATCAACTGATATAACAACATAAGAATTCACAGCACTCTAAACTACTTAACCCCCATCAAATACCAAGCACAAATGTCTACCAAAAAATAGTCCTAAAAAGTGTTGCCATTCCAGAACACGCAAATCAAAAGAACGATTTGAAAGAAAAGTTGATAGTTATTATAGAGATTTACAAGATGGAAAAGAAATCCTATGACTTGTACCTAATGAAAACATGAAAAAATTTGTTGATGAACAAATCAAAGCATATGATTTAAAAATGAACTGCACCACATAAAAATATTCAATATAAATAATTAAAGCTACTAATTTGAGTAGCTTTAATTTTCTTCTTCAAATTTTGTCATTTTTTCATCATCAAAAACCGGCTTAAGTTTTTTATCTTGTTTATCAACAAGTACATTAAATTTTTCAATTTTCTTATTTTCTAATGAACTTTTTTTAGATTTTTTATTTGATTTCTTTTCATTTTTTAAGTAATAATTTTTAACAACATCAAAAAGTGCATCATTTAATTTTCCTTCTTTATACCTTTTTTAAAATTTATAAAAATATTTATAAGGTTTATCTAAAACTATAAATTTAATTTCATTAAAAAGAACAAAAGAATTTCTACTTGAAAATTTATAATTTTTTTTGCCTATTTTTAATAAATTATCACTTATAATACAATTGATTTTAAACTTAAATCTTTTTCTTTTATAAATAACTAAAATAAATAACAAAATTAATACTACTATAATAATAGATAATCCTATTATGATTCAGTTTGATAATGATAATTCTGATCATTTAACTAAAAAATTCATTCTTTAATAATCATTATTTTTTATTAACTTTATCTAGTAAATATCTCTCTTTATCAGCATTAGCTAATGCTTGATATTTTTCTTTTTCAGTTATATCTAGTTGAAGTCATTTTTCATAAATTTTTCTGACTAATTCTTGAGGTTTTAAATTTGGATATTTTACTTTAAATTCTGATCTTTGTTCTATAAGAAAAAAGAAATAAGCATTTATTGGTTGTTTAGGTGCATTAGGATTTTTTATCTTTTTAGTTCTTTTAACTTTCTGATTTTTCTCTACTTTTGACATATAAATAACCTCCTAAGTTTCTGATTTAAATTATATATTTTTAATTTTTAAATTGATTTTCATCTCCTTCTTTTTTTAAACAACAACTGGGACATTTATTAGGATAAGTGACATTGCAACTACGACAACTAACAGATTTTTTATCTTTTTTGTTTTTACAAAATAAACTTTTTATTTTTTTAAACATTTTCCTTTAATCCTTTCTATGATTATTTTTATAGGATTATGATAACTAATACATTAATTAATAAGTAATATTAATTTTACAATATTTCTACAAATTAATTTTTAATATGCTTTATATCAAAATTAACTTCGCCAAATAAAAATATTTAACAAATAGGATTTAACCATGATTACGGGTTTTTGAATTAGAATATTTTAATTTTTCAATCTCATTTTTAAGTTCTTGATTTTCTTGTTTCAAATTTTTAATTTCTAAATAAGGGTCTTGTTCTAAAGTAAAACAAGAAAATTTAGAAATTAACTTCTGTTGTTCACTAACAGATAATTTATAAGCTTTTGCTTCATTTGATTTATTCTTGTTTGAATAATCTATTCAATGACCAATTAAATACTTACTTTCTATTCGCTCAATACCAGTTGAATAAAAATATGTTTTTGGATGGGTTACACTTTATTGGACACACAAGTGAACAAATTAGTGAAAAGAAAGGAATTATAATTATGACCAATATTAACTTATATACCGACGAATTTAAAAAGCAAATAGTAGCTTTATATCAAAGTGGTAAATCAATATCTTGCCTTGTTAAAGAGAGTATAATGTTGCAAGAGCAGTTACTTATAAATGAATTAAGCAATTTACTAATTCAGGTAGTTTTAAAACTAAAGATAATCTTTCTGATTTAGAAAAACAATTAATTCAAGCAAATAAAGAATTAAAACAGTTACGAATGGAAAATGATATTTTAAAGCAAGCAGCACTAATAATAGGCAGAAAATAGAAATTATTGTTAAAAATAAATCTAAATATAAAATTCGCACAATGTGTCGTTTTTTAAAACTCTCTAAATCAACATATTATTTTAATTTAAAGAAAAAAATCAAAATAATATTTATGAACAAGCTGTTATTAGTGCTTTTAAAGAAAATAAAGAAGTTTATGGAACAAGAAGATTAAAAGTCATACTAGCAAACCAAGAAATTTATTTATCACGCAGAAAAATTAAAGAAATTATGAATAAACATAATTTAATATCAAAATACACTAAATTATCATTCAAAAATCATCATAATAAAGTTAATGATAGTCAAATAACCAATCTTGTTAATAGAAACTTTAATAATAGAATTAAAAATGAAGTTATTGTTAGTGATTTAACTTATGTTCAAGTTAATGGTAAATGAAACTATATTTGCTTATTAATTTACCTATTTAACTGCGAAATTATTGGACATAGTGTTGGAGTTAAAAAAGATACATCATTAGTAAATCAAGCATTTATGCAATCAAATCGCTGTTTAAAAGATATTGAAATATTTCATAGTGATTGCGGCAATGAATTTAACAATAAAATGATTGATAAACTTTTATTAGCATTCAATATTAATCGTTCTTTAAGCAAAAAAGGCTGTCCTTATGATAATGCTGTTGCTTAAGCAACTTTCAAAACTTTTAAGACAGAATTTATTAATGATAGAAATTTTACATCATTAATCCAATTAAAATTAGAATTATTTGATTACATCAACTGATATAACAACATAAGAATTCACAGCACTCTAAACTACTTAACCCCCATCAAATACCAAGCACAAATGTCTACCAAAAAATAGTCGTAAAAAGTGTTGCCATTCCAATATTTTGGTAGTAGTTGTTAATTTATTTTTTCATATAAATATTTTTTGTAAAAACTATTATTTTATAATTCAAAAATCTAGTAATTTATTGTACAATTATCTAGTTACTGGTGTGGCTTTTGCGGGTTGACATCAGTAACAATTGTATTTAATTAAAATTAAATATTTGTAAGGTAGTACAGACATTTTGGACTATTTTCCATCTAATAAAAGTTTATCAAAATAATCCATAGGAGTCATTAACCCTAATGATTTATGTGGTTTAGAATTGTTATAATATTTTTGAAAAGAATTAACTAATTTTTGAAATAAACTAAAATCACTATTTAAATATGGTTTTATTTCAAAAAAATTACTTCAATTTCTATGAAATCTTTCAATCTTACCATTACTCTGTGGTGATCTAAACGGTGTAGTTTCATGAACTATACCTTTTTTATTACAAAAATTTGTAAATCAACGATTCCTTTGTGGTTTTCCACAAGATGTATTAATATATTGACTACCATTATCAGTTCTAATTCTTTTAATTTTAATTGCCAATTTTTCATAAAAATTTAAAGCATTTTTAGTAGCATTTACAATATTTCTGGTTTGTGCTTGTTCAGATGGATAACAATAAGTAATTCGAGTTTTTTCATCAATAAAATCAATAATATATCATCTTTTACTTCCTGTTATATAATCTGATACTACTTTAATATCAGTCTGCAATAATCCAGTTTCTTTTACTTCATATCTCAAATGTTTTTTCTTAATAGTTTTTTGTAAATAAAAACCAAAACGTTTTAATCAACGATATATAGTTTTAACCGAAGGTTTTGACAAAAAATTAAACCTAATATCATCAATATGTCTTATTAAATAACAAAATTGAAAAGCACCTATACCAAACTCTTCTTTATACTGAACAAAATAATTTATAAATTTTTCTGATAATTCCAAATTATACAAATATTTAATATTTTTAGGTTTTGTTGATTTAAATAATAATTCTTCAAAAGGTTTATTTTTGTAGAAAATATCATAAAAACGTTTAGCTCAATAATAAAAAGTTTGCTTTGGCATATGTAATTGAGAAATTATTTCTTTACAAGAATTTTTATTTTTAAAAATAAAACAAAATTTTCTAAATTTACCATAATAAATATTAACTTTATTAATATTTTTATCATTTTTATACTTTTCTACAAACTTGTTAAATTTATAATCAAATTTAGTAAAATCAGCACTATTAATTAAATATTTCATTTTAAACTACACCTCAACTAATAATATAAAGTTATAAAAAATTTTATTAGTCCAAAAAGTGTGTCTAATCTACATTAAAATTAAATATTGTATTTGCAATTTTAATTAAATGTGATAATTTTAAATCATAAGAATTGAATATCATTAGGTACAACCCGCAAAGTATAAGCCTATCTAGTTTTTTTATTTCTTTCTTTTAAGTAAGAAAATTTAAAAATCATTGAGTTGTAACCTATGTTGTTACAATTTTTATTTTTAAAAATTTTATTTGAAAGGAAGATATTTTTTATGAATAAAGAATATTTAAAACTTATTAAAGTTGAATTTATGCATGGAGTTGAAGAACCTTGATGTAACAACCAAGGAGTTGCTATTTTACCCTATGTTTTAAAAGATAACAAATATCATTACTTATTAACTAAAGAATACAACCCACTATTTAAAAATAAGCAGATTAGTGAATATAGCACTATCACTGGTGGAATTGAAAAAAATAACAATTATGAAACTGTTATCAATGAAATGTTGGAAGAAACTGGTATTGATGTTACTAACAAAAAAATAAAAATTAATTATTTAGGAAAACATTATGCAAATAAGTCAAGTACTAAATTGTGATTTTTTTATGGCATTGATTTGACAAATCTAAATTTCGATTTGAATGTAATTTATCAAGGTACTGGTGATAATAGCATTGGCGAAAAAGAAATTAGTGCAAGATTTGTTAATGAAAAACAATTAAATAAATCAAATGATGCTTTGAGTTTAGCTACACATAGTAAATTAACTTTAAAAAATTTGATTAGCTTTGATAACAACATAAATCAAAAATTAGATATGATTTTACAAATTTTAAATGAACAAAAAAATAGTATTAATAAATCGGGTCAAAGTCCATGAAAAGATTAGAGGGCAAAATTATGCAATTAACTGAAAAAGAACAAGAGCTTCTATCAACTTATCAAAAGTGAATTAAAAAAAATAATTTAAGTGATAAATGCAATGCCTATTTTATTTCTAAAACTTCGATGTTGGTGTTTCAAGTGTGAAATTTACAAAAAATTATGAGTGAAACCATTTGATTAAAAAATGATAATGAAAAATGACATTTTTATATTAAAAATTTAGGGGAAAATTTAATAAATATTTTTCATTAGAAGAAATTTTGAAAATTGAAAAAGCTTTTGTTTTAAAAACTTTTAAAGGAAAATCAAATTTGTAAACAATATGTAACAATGTATAATAATATAGTCTTTGAATAATTAAAAGCGTTGGGTTTAAGAATATGAATACGAGGAAACCATTCATATTCTTAAACGTCGCTAAAAGCAACAAATATAAGCGATTTAAGGGCATATCAATTTAGGTGGTGGTTTTGTGCAAAAAGTTGATGGAAAAGATATAGCGTGATTATTACGTTGTAAAGAGTGTTCTAAAACTTTGAAAATAAAAGATGTCAAAGAAACCATCAAGGGTGATTTTAAAATGTGTGATAAGCATTTAGAAATGATAGGAAAAAATATAATAAAACTTGAAATGTCAATTAAAAATAATAGTCAAAAAACATTGAATATATAAGTTTTTTTCTATATTAAATATGGAAAATATGATATAATTAACATATGAATATTTAGTAATTTTTATTAAAAAAATGAGTAAAAACAGTTAAGAAGGTGTTAATAATGCAAAATGAAACATTAATAGAAATAGCATATAGTTTTTTATGCAAAAAAGAGAAAAGTAGTTTTAATGAAATATGAACACATGTTAAGAAACAATGTAATATTTCTAAAGAAAATGAAGAAAAATTCGCTGGTGAACTTTATACTGGAATGATTTTAAATGCTAATTTTTTCTTAAAAAATGATAAATTTTGATATAAACGTAGTGAAGTTTCATTGGAAGAAATTAAAGAACAATTGACAAGAGTTGAAATTCCAAGTAATAAGGAGGATGAATAATGAAGGAAATGTTAAAAACGGAACAAATAGAATTTAAAGTGGGAGATATTATTGAAGTAACTGTTTCTAATTTTGCACATTTTGGTGTATTTTGTAAATGTCCTAATAATTATAAGGGATTAATACATGTTTCTAATATAACTAACAGTTTTGTAAATAATGTAGAAGAATATTTTTCAATTAATGATATTATCAAAGTTGAAATTATTAGTATTGATAATGCTAATAAAAAACTTTCATTAAGTACTAAAAACTTTAATATAGATAAAAAGGATAATAAATAATATGAACAAAGTTATATTGATAGGCAGACTTGCTCGTGATTTAAAATTATATAAAACTCAAAATGAAAAACCTTTTACTTTTTTTACTATTGCAGTTAACAATATTTCAAATCAAGCTGATTTTATTTCATGTGTTGCATGAAATAAAGTTGCTGAAAAAATGTGTGAATATTTAGGTAAAGGTTCTTTGATTTCAATATCAGGAAGACTGTCAGTAAGAAAAATAATAAATCAAGATAGAAAAGAACAGTATATTACTGAAGTTGTTGCTGAAAATGTTACTTTTTTAGATTATCGCAAGCAAGAAAATAGTTTAAATAATGCTAATATTGAAAATTCAGTATTAACCACTGATAAGAAAATAGATTTAGATAGTGCTTTTAAAAATGTTAATTACACTTTAAATAATTCAGGAATTGAAAATCTATATGAAAATAACGATTTGGATTTTAATGAAGAAGTTATTGTTTGAGATAATTAATTGTGTTAAATAATTATAAATTAAAGGAGAATCAATAAAATGAAAAATTACTAACTACAATAACTCTTAGTGCATTAGTAGGTACAAGTGCAAGTAATTTAAAACCAGTGCTTATAAATAATGTTGTAAGTAATGGTTTTAAATCAAATCAACTAAATAATAAAGACATTAGTATCACAAATGAAAATGATACAAATCATTTTGATTTTGCAAAAATAAATCAAATCTCTAATATAGAAGATATTGTTTTTTCAGTTAATGGTGAAACAATGTTGAAACAATGTTTGTATCAACTTCTGATGGTGTATATAAAAGTACTGATGATGGCATTAATTTTCTATTATAAAAGGTATACCTAATATTACTGTTACAAAATTAATAACTGATAAAAAAAATAATGTTTTTGTAAGTGATAGGGAAGGAAATGTTTATAAATCTAATGGAACAGATGAATTTATTGAAATTGCAAAATTGAATGGAGCTATCACCTGCTTAGCGGTTGATAAAAGCGGAACAATTTTTGCTAGCACTGCTGCTGGTTATAATGATGGTTATGTTTATAAATCAACAGATGGAAATACTTTTATACCTGTATAATATTTAAAAAATAAAACAAGCCTAATTAGGCTTGTTTTAAATTAATTTAAGATACTTGTTTTTAGTTATTTAATCGTAATTTTTTTAAAATTAGCAATTAAGGTATTAGATTGCTAATTACAGATTTATTTTAAACCAAATTAATATTAAAAATCAAGTAATTTTTATTTTTAATTTGATGTTTAAGTAAAAAAGTTGAAAAATATATTTGAATTTATTAAAATATAAATATTCCTAATTAAGAAATTTTAAATTTAGATTTATTCCAAGGAGTTGATTTTTTATGAAAACATTTGTAAAAAAATTAAGTTCTAGATGAAGTTTATTTTGGAAATTATTTAAAAAAGAACGATTTGTTAAAAAGAAAAGTTTTTAATGTAAATAGACCACCATAACTATGGTGGTCTATTTTTATGGTTCTTTATAATGAATATTTAATTTAAAACCTAAAATAATAATTGTAGATATTAAAATTATTGAATCTAAACTTACAACTTCTCAATTTTTTATAAATATTCCATAAATTATTCATAAAAAACAAGATAATAATTGAATTAATAACATAAAAAATGATAAATCACGTACCCTTTTTGTTTTAATAATTTTTATAATTTGAGGCAAAAATATAAAACTATTTACAGCAACTGCTAATCAACCAATTATTTCTACATTCATAATATCCGCCTTTCTTTTTATTTTTTTTAAAATAAAACAACGATATATGAATTGTCTCATATACCATTGTGTTTAAAATTACAATTTTTAAATCAATTAAATAATTATTTTTGAATTTCACTTTCATATGTTTTTTTTATTTTCTTCTGCTATTTTTACATATTTATCTTTTTGTTCATTTGTCATTTCTTTTCAATTATTACCAATCAATTTGTCAACTTCTGCAACTTTTGTTTTAAGTTTTGGTTTTTGTTGAATAATTTCTGATCTTTTTTCTTTGCTAAAAATCATATAAGCATTCATTGGTTTTTTAATTTTATGCGACATATTTTTACCCCCTAAATTTTACTTTTGTTTAAATTTTGTTACTGTATTATCAAATGATTTTTGATAGCATTTACCACTACAATAAATAAATTTATCTCTATATAGGAAATCAAATTTATATTCTTTTTCACATGATGCTAAATAACATTTAGTTGTAATAATTGCCATTTAATTTTACCCCCTTAAATTTAAATGTACATTATTATTTTACAATATTTCTGCAATAAGTTCTTCATATGCTTGTTGTTGACTACTGGTTCTTTTTTTAAATTGTTAAATTTTTAAATAACACTTTTAATTCATTATTAATTGGTTTTAAAACACGCTTATCAATATCACACATATTATAATTTTTGGGAATATCTAATAAATTTCTAAAATCATTAATTTTAATTTTACAAAAACCAGTTGATCGAAACTGTTTTAATAATCTATAACAATTTTTAGCATATGTACTTTTAATATTAACAAATTCTCGATGCACAAATAACGTATATTCTCTTGTAACCAAATTATTAATTAAATACATTAAGTCAGGATTTACACTTATTTGTAATTCTTGCTTTTTTCATCTATTTCATATCCTGAAAATAAATTATATCTTGTACGTTTTGTACCATCAGTAGAATTTATTGTAAATGTTAACATTTTTTCATATAATTTATCAGCTACATTAACAAATCGTTGTTTACTTGTGGGTTCAAATTGAATTATTTTTTTTAATTCAGAAAATGTAAAAAATAATTTTCTTGTACCTTTCTCTTTCAATTTAGCACAAAATGTAAAAAACAAATCTAATTCTTTAGCATTCAAACGATGAAATGCTACACTATTTAATTCATTATCATATTTGACAGTTAATTTATTTATTTCTTTTGTTTCCATAAACTCTATCTCCTAACATTAATAAATTAATAATATCACAAAATAACATACCAAGGACAAAATATAAAACATGCCCTTGATAATTATATAGATTATAATCATGAAATTATTACTCAGACTTTTTGTCCTTGATAAAATTAAAAAAAGTTAGTATAATCAATCTTTTTTTTAATATAAATTTACATAAAATTGTCCCTAAAATTATATAAAATATAAAAAAATAAATATAAAATGTATATTAAAACAAAATTATTTTTTAAAATTTTATTTTTTTATTTTAAACTATAATTGTTCAATAAATTGTTCTAATAATTCTGAAACAGAAAGATTTTTTTCTTTAGCATATACTTTTATTTTGTTTATTAAGTCAACTCTAAATGTAAGATTAATGTGT
Organism: Spiroplasma ixodetis Y32; assembly: GCF_030316605.1. Taxonomy (GTDB): domain Bacteria; phylum Bacillota_I; class Bacilli_A; order Mycoplasmatales; family VBWQ01; genus Spiroplasma_E; species Spiroplasma_E ixodetis. Next base: position 72,163 of record NZ_CP127040.1, on the reverse strand, counting down.
TTTTTAACATATTTACTACTAATTTTAATATTAGGTATAGTGCTTATTTTTTCGTTTTTGACTATTGATTGATTTAAATTATTTGCATGAGTAACTACTAATTCTGATGTATTATTTTTCTTTTTACTTACTGTATGATTTTTATTATGATTTGTGGAATGGCAACACTTTTTAGGACTATTTTTTGGTAGACATTTGTGCTTGGTATTTGATGGGGGTTAAGTAGTTTAGAGTGCTGTGAATTCTTATGTTGTTATATCAGTTGATGTAATCAAATAATTCTAATTTTAATTGGATTAATGATGTAAAATTTCTATCATTAATAAATTCTGTCTTAAAAGTTTTGAAAGTTGCTTCAGCAACAGCATTATCATAAGGACAGCCTTTTTTGCTTAAAGAACGATTAATATTGAATGCTAATAAAAGTTTATCAATAATTTTATTGTTAAATTCATTGCCGCGATCACTATGAAATATTTCAATATCTTTTAAACAGTGATTTGATTGCATAAATGCTTGATTTACTAATGATGCATCTTTTTTAACTCCAAACACTATGTCCAATAATTTCGCGGTTAAATAGGTCAATTAATAAGCAAATATAGTTTCATTTACCATTAACTTGAACATAAGTTAAATCACTAACAATAACTTCATTTTTAATTCTATTATTAAAGTTTCTATTAACAAGATTGGTTATTTGGCTATCATTAACTTTATTATGATGATTTTTGAATGATAATTTAGTGTATTTTGATATTAAATTATGCTTATTCATAATTTCTTTAATTTTTCTGCGTGGTAAATAAATTTCTTGGTTTGCTAGTATGACTTTTAATCTTCTTGTTCCATAAACTTCTTTATTTTTTTTAAAAGCACTAATAACAGCTTGTTCATAAATATTATTTTGATTTTTTTCTTTTTTCTTTAAATTAAAATAATATGTTGATTTAGAGAGTTTTAAAAACGATACATTGTGCGAATTTTATATTTAGATTTATTTTTAACAATAATTTCTATTTTCTGCCTATTATATAGTGCTGCTTGCTTTAAAATATCATTTTCCATTCGTAACTGTTTTAATTCTTTATTTGCTTGAATTAATTGTTTTTTTAAATCAGAAAGATTATTTTTAGTTTTAAAACTACCTGAATTAGTAAATTGCTTAATTCATTTATAAGTAACTGCTCTTGTAACATTATACTCTTTAACAAGGCAAGATATTGATTTACCACTTTGATATAAAGCTACTATTTGCTTTTTAAATTCGTCGGTATATGAGTTAATATTGGTCATAATTATAATTCCTTTCTTTTCACTAATTTGTTCACTTGTCTACGTAATTAGTGTCCAATAAAGTGTAACCCATCCAATTCAATGATATAATGATGAAAGAATTTTAACCAGGTTAAGATTGTCACCTAAAATATTTAATGAAACATCATCATTAATGACTTAAATTATATTTCAGACAAGTGTCTAGAATTATCAACTAGTTCAAAGAAAACATCATATCTATAATAAAAGAAAAAAAACGACATCTAGGTTCAAAATACTAGAATGTCGTTTGCAAATTATTATAATAAAATATATAATTTAAATGCAGGTTGAGCTATTCCATTGGTGAACCTGTCAGCAGTTAGGATATTAGCGTATCACTAACTGCATTTTTTATTGTTTTTATTTATGAAGTTGTTTTTATTATATGCTTTTTTAATTCAAAAGCAAGTTAGTAACTATTTTACATAATCAAAAAATACTTTATTTACTTATTAAAAGTGTTATAAATATAATAGATAAGAAATTATTTCCTAATTTTGGATAAATATCCATATGTTCATAAAAACTATTATTATCAATCCAAAATTTCCTTTTCAATTTATGATGTACATAAAGAAGGTGTATTAAAATGAAAAAACTATTAAGTATGCTTGCAATAAGTACTTTAGTGAGGAACTGCTACTACAAATTTAGTTAATAATAATCTAATAAATACTAATTTACAAAGTGTTAATAAAATTTTAAACAAAACAAAATTTACTGAAAAAAATAAAACATTGCAAAGATATGATAGTTTAAATTTAGTTGATAATCAAGATTTAAACGATGCCATTCACAGTACAATAAACAATATAAATAATAAATGTAAAAAAGATATTAATTATACTGTGAATGGGAAAAATTATAATTATAAAGACCAATTACTAAAGATTTTTAGTAATAAAGATAATTTACTAAAAACAAATAATCAATACGAACAATATTTAATTCAAAGTAACAATTATCAAAAAAATAAACTAGGAATATCATTTCCAATGAATTATAATGGTGTATATTTTCCTTGATGAGGATTTGGAGACTATTTTTACTGATATATGTCATCAAATACAGTTAAAAAAATACAACAATATTTAGCATATGGACAACCAGCATTTGTGCTTGCTGTTAACTCCATATTATTAGCTAGTGGTGTTGGAGGTCTACTGATTACATTAGTTGATGCGTGTTTATTTACATTCACTGCTACCTGATATATGGATAAGGTTGCTTCATTTGATAGTGGTAATGGAGTATATCTTGGAATATCAATATTACCTGCTCCAACAATCTTTGAAGTAGGTAGTCAAGATAAGTATATTTCTAAAGTAAATTTTTTTGAAGTTGATTATAGATTTTTAGCAGCAGATTATATTACTACATGTTTAGACGAGCAAGGTGTAAATTTACTTTTAAATTTATATAATCAACCTTATGAAACAAAAGCATTATACTCTGATACTATAAATAATTATTTAAAATCTTTAAAATCAATTGATAAAACAGGTGCCGGTGGTTATATTAGTAAATGAGATTATCAAACTTTAACATATACTTTTATTATGAAAGATAATCAAGGTTTTGCCTCTGGTTATGGTAGTTATTCAAAATTACAAAAACTTGCTAATGACATTAAAGATTTTAAATCAATTGATATAAGAACGACTAGAACTGACCCAGAAGGTAGTTATAATAATTATTATCAAATTTGAAAAAATTCTTAAAGAAAAAAGATGATTACCAAAAATAATCATCTTTTTTATTAATACTTACAATATATTACATTTTTTATTTTTTTTATCACTTGTTTCTGATTTAGTAAGTTTATTTTTTATATTTAACTTTTCATATTCTTCATTAACTTTTTGAAAATTTTGTTCATTTCCTATTTTAATTTGTTCATTTTTATCATTGTTAAAACCAGCCTGACTGGCATTAACAACAACTTGTCCAGCAGCATACATAGTATTTCCTCCTAAATAACATTAATATAATGTTTAGTAATATTTTAAATCTTTAAAATTAAACTACAAGTAAAATATCGTTTATTTACTTTTTTCATTCAAAAGCAAGTTAATAACATCTATAAACTCAATTAGTTCATAATAAAATTCTTTAGCTAAACTTTGTTTTGAAAAATTATTCATTTTATTTCAATTATCTTGAGTTACTTTATTTATAGCAGAAACTTTAGATAGAGTATTACGGTATGTATTTACTTTTTGAACAAAATTTAAATATTTATCAACTCTTTCTTGTGTTAAATCTAAAATCAGTTTTCTAAATAATAAACGGACTTCTCCCCACATGTACTTGTGGAGGAAACAATGAAATTGAATGAGTTCAACAATGCTTTTCAAACAGAACAGGATTGTTTAAAATATATAGCAAGTTTGAAGAAAAACAAATGTATCATGTGTTCTTGAACAAGTTTGAATACTTCTAATTTAAGAAGAATAAGATGTTTGAAATGTCATCAAACATTTAGTATTCTTCATGGCACCATTTTTTTACAAGTCACAAACACCTTTGAGATTTTGATTTTATCTCATCTTAAGATGAATAAACACCAAACATGGAATTACATCAACTGATGTTGCAAAAGAATTGGGTGTGACTTTGAAAACTGCTTGAAGAATGGGTCATGAAATCAGAAATCGTATTGCCAAACAAGAACATCAATTTATTGTTGAGGGCATAGTGCAAATGGATGAAATGTATCTTTCACATATGGGTTTTAAAAAACAAGGAAGATCTTTGATAAATAAAACATTAATTGTTGGGATTTATGAAAAAACAACCAATAATTTAATTGTGAAAGTAATCAAAAACGCAAAAAGTAAAAATCTTTTGCAGTTTGCAAGAAACCATATTTCTTCAAAGTGTGATGTACATACTGATTCTTGAAAAGGATATCGTGATTTCAAATCACTTTTCCCTAATCACAAAACAGTTAACCATCAAGATGGTTATGTTTCAAAAATTGGCGTAAATACCAATCAAATTGAATCAGTATGAAAACATATACGAAGAACATTTAAAACACATATCAAAGTTGCAAAACATCATGTTCATTTATATGCCAAAGAAGCTGCATATAAATTCAACAAGATACCTACTTTTGAAACTGTAATGCTATGTTTCATTTAAAAATGTGGGGAGAAGTCCGTAGATAGGCTTTTCTCAGCATTTATGTGATAAAATTTAAAAATAGTACATAAAGGGAGAAAAGCCTTAAAAAAATAATAACTAAAAAATAAATACCCAACATTAAAGTGAGCAGTATGGTGTATATCCCCTCCTTGCACAGCATTAGCTGTACTAACAAATAGTGGTATATCATGAAGATATTCATTAAAAATTAGTGAGTAATAAAAAAAGAACCCAATTAGGCTCTAAATTGCACCGGGTTTGGTTACCCAGCAAGACATCACACATTACTGCTTTGCCATATCCGTATAGAAAGTGAAATTTTTGTACATTTAAATTATACCATTATAGTATAGAAAAGTAAATAATTAGCTATATTTATGGTAAGTTATATATGTATAAAAAGGAAAGTTTTTAATATGGCACAGATAATTTATAAAAATATGCATGTATATGTTTTACATCTTTCTAATAATTTAGACCATAAAATGGGTCGACCTGCTATTTTGTTAAAATTTAAAAATAAATATTCTTTAGTTTGATATGGCACTACCAAAATTGATATTAATGAACAAGAAAATCCTTTACTTTTAAAAATAAATAATGTAACTGGATATTTTTACTCAAGTGGTATTGAAAAAATAAAAACAATAATCCATAAAATTGATATAATAAACATTAGAAAATTATTTTTAGTGTTTATTTTTTATTGGCCATTAAAAATAATTGTAATTTTCTAGATTTAAGAGGAGGCATAAATTATGAGAAGTATGAAAACATTATTAAGATTATTAGGTGCAGTTAGCTTAACTACAGTTGCAGCAAGCTCAGTTGTTGCATGTGGGTCTAAAGCACCAGAAATACATGTTGATGTAGCAAAAGAATTGGATTGGTATGATGCGCAAGGAAAAAGTAAAATTAAACAGAAATTAAACAGAGATGATACTGTTGGTAAAGAAAAATATTCAATTATTGCTGATGACTCGCTAATTAAACCTACTGAACTTTTTAAAACTAAATTATTAATTCAAGGTTCTACTGTAGGTAAGTTTAAAGCAAAAAATACTGAAGCTACAAAATTTTTATCTGACTTAGGTTTTAAATCTGGTAGTGAAAGTAAAGATTACTCAACTGATGATGTTGCGAAAATTACTGCATTAATTGCCAAAGTTACAAGTAGTACTCCAGGTAAAATTGAAGAAAACGGAACAACTGATTTTAAAGTTTCTGATGGTAATTGTCAAGTAGACATTATGGATAAAGTCGGAGATGGTGCTAAAGTTGTAAAATCTTACACTATCAAAACGCTTAAAAATGATACTTTAGATATTAATGCAACAGTTATTACTAATCTTATAGTTAACAAAAATGGTTTAAAATTAACTGATAGTGAAGGTTTTAAACAAGGACAGCCTATTTCTAGTTTTAAATTAAAAATAAAGTCAGATATTAAACAAAAACAATTTGATTCTTTAATTATATTATTAAATACAAATGTCAATACAAAATTCTTTAGTGCTGTTACTGGTGGAACAGAAGTAACAGGAAATTTTTCAACTACAAAAGTTTTTTTAGAAATCCATTTTGGTAATGTAGTACTTTCTTCTAGAATTGATTGTGGCATACCAAATGCTTAATCATTAAATATTTTAAAAGATTGCAATTGTAATCTTTTTTTTATTTTTATTATGGCTTTTCTCCCTTTATGTACTATTTTTAAATTTTATCACATAAATGCTCAGAAAAGCCTATCTACGGACTTCTCCCCACATTTTTAAATGAAACATAGCATTACAGTTTCAAAAGTAGGTATCTTGTTGAATTTATATGCAGCTTCTTTGGCATATAAATGAACATGATGTTTTGCAACTTTGATATGTGTTTTAAATGTTCTTCGTATATGTTTTCATACTGATTCAATTTGATTGGTATTTACGCCAATTTTTGAAACATAACCATCTTGATGGTTAACTGTTTTGTGATTAGGGAAAAGTGATTTGAAATCACGATATCCTTTTCAAGAATCAGTATGTACATCACACTTTGAAGAAATATGGTTTCTTGCAAACTGCAAAAGATTTTTACTTTTTGCGTTTTTGATTACTTTCACAATTAAATTATTGGTTGTTTTTTCATAAATCCCAACAATTAATGTTTTATTTATCAAAGATATTCCTTGTTTTTTAAAACCCATATGTGAAAGATACATTTCATCCATTTGCACTATGCCCTCAACAATAAATTGATGTTCTTGTTTGGCAATACGATTTCTGATTTCATGACCCATTCTTCAAGCAGTTTTCAAAGTCACACCCAATTCTTTTGCAACATCAGTTGATGTAATTCCATGTTTGGTGTTTATTCATCTAAAGATGAGATAAAATCAAAATCTCAAAGGTGCTTGTGACTTGTAAAAAATGGTGCCATGAAGAATACTAAATGTTTGATGACATTTCAAACATCTTATTCTTCTTAAATTAGAAGTATTCAAACTTGTTCAAGAACACATGATACATTTGTTTTTCTTAAAACTTGCTATATATTTTAAACAATCCTGTTCTGTTTGAAAAGCATTGTTGAACTCATTCAATTTCATTGTTTCCTCCACAAGTACATGTGGGGAGAAGTCCGTTTATTATTTACTTATTTATTGTACATAAGTAAATAATTATTCATAATTACGAGTTTTTAATTTAAAATTTTTTAATAATTCAATCTCACTTTTCAGTTGTTCAATTTCTTTAGCTTGCTGTTGAATTATTTCTAATTCTAAATTTTTATCAAAAATTTCTTTATATGCCATTTCAATTACTTTATGAAAAAAAACACTATCATATTTAATTTTTACTATTTTTCCTTTTTCAAATCAAAGAGATTTGGTTTTTTTTAGAGAAATAGTAACATGATATATAGGTCGTACATATCCAATTTTGTTATTTATAGTTATTTATAATAATCATCTTTATTAGGTTGACTTGATAATAATTGCACTTTTATATGACTTGGATACGATTTAATAACTATTGCTGGAGGATACTTTTGTTTACCCGTATCTTTATCAATATCATTAGGAATTTGAACCTTAATACCTATTCCTTTTTTTAATTTTTATCATTCAATTTGTGACATAATATTTTCCTTTACAATTTGATAATTATTATAAATTATGCTATGCTTATAGCATACTAAGATATTTAATCCTGCAAGGGAGTATAGCTCTCGCAATCTCCTAGTTAGAAATAACTAGGTGTGGAATGGCAACACTTTTTAGGACTATTTTTTGGTAGACATTTGTGTTTGGTATTTGATGGGGGTTAAGTAGTTTAGAGTGCTGTGAATTCTTATGTTGTTATATCAGTTGATGTAATCAAATAATTCTAATTTTAATTGGATTAATGATGTAAAATTTCTATTATTAATAAATTCTGTCTTAAAAGTTTTGAAAGTTGCTTCAGCAATAGCATTATCATAAGGACATCCTTTTTTGCTTAAAGAACGATTAATATTGAATGCTAATAAAAGTTTATCAATCATTTTATTGTTAAATTCATTGCCACGATCACTATGAAATATTTCAATATCTTTTAAACAGCGATTTGATTGCATAAATGCTTGATTTACTAATGATGCATCTTTTTTAACTCCAAACACTATGTCCAATAATTTCGCGGTTAAATAGGTCAATTAATAAGCAAATATATTTTCATTTACCATTAACTTGAACATAAGTTAAATCACTAACAATAACTTCATTTTTAATTCTATTATTAAAGTTTCTATTAACAAGATTGGCTATTTGACTATCATTAACTTTATTATGATGATTTTTGAATGATAATTTAGTGTATTTTGATATTAAATTATGCTTATTCATAATTTCTTTAATTTTTCTGCGTGATAAATAAATTTCTTGGTTTGCTAGTATGACTTTTAATCTTCTTGTTCCATAAACTTCTTTATTTTCTTTAAAAGCACTAATAACAGCTTGTTCATAAATATTATTTTGATTTTTTTCTTTTTTCTTTAAATTAAAATAATATGTTGATTTAGAGAGTTTTAAAAAACGACACATTGTGCGAATTTTATATTTAGATTTATTTTTAACAATAATTTCTATTTTCTGCCTATTATTAGTGCTGCTTGCTTTAAAATATCATTTACCATTCGTAACTGTTTTAATTCTTTATTTGCTTGAATTAATTGTTTTTCTAAATCAGAAAGATTATCTTTAGTTTTAAAACTACCTGAATTAGTAAATTGCTTAATTCATTTATAAGTAACTGCTCTTGTAACATTATACTCCTCTTTAACAAGGCAAGATATTGATTTACCACTTTGATATAAAGCTACTATTTGCTTTTTAAATTCGTCGGTATATGAGTTAATATTGCTCATAATTATAATTCCTTTCTTTTCACTAATTTGTTCACTTGTGTGTGCAATAAAGTGCAACCCATCCAAAACATATGAAAGTGAAATTCAAAAATAATTATTTAATTGATTTACAAATTGTAATTTTAAACAAAATGGTATATGAGACAATTCATATATCGTTGTTTTATTTTAAAAAAAAATAAAAAGAAAGGTGGATATTATGAATGTAGAAATAATTGGTTGATTAGCAGTTGCTGTAAATAGTTTTATATTTTTCCCTCAAATTATAAAAATTATTAAAACAAAAAGGGTACGTGATTTATCATTTTTTATGTTATTAATCCAATTATTATCTTGTTTTTTATGAATAATTTATGGAATATTTATAAAAAATTGAGAAGTTGTAAGTTTAGATTCAATAATTTTAATATCTACAATTATTATTTTAGGTTTTAAATTAAATATTCATTATAAAGAACCATAAAAATAGACCACCATAGTTGTGGCGGTCTATTTACATTAAAAACTTTTCTTTTTAACAAATCGTTCTTTTTTAAATAATTTCCAAAATAAACTTCATCTAGAACTTAATTTTTTTACAAATGTTTTCATAAAAAATCAACTCCTTGGAATAAATCTAAATTTAAAATTTCTTAATTAGGAATATTTATATTTTAATAAATTCAAATATATTTTTCAACTTTTTTACTTAAACATATCAAATTAAAAATAAAAATTACTTGATTTTTAATATTAATTTGGTTTAAAATAAATCTGTAATTAGCAATCTAATACCTTAATTGCTAATTTTAAAAAAATTACGATTAAATAACTAAAAACAAGTATCTTAAATTAATTTAAAACAAGCCTAATTAGGCTTGTTTTATTTTTTCAATATTATACTAAATTATTTTTCTATAAACAAATTTGGTTCCTTAAAATTGATTTTAATTTCTAGTATTTTGTAAAATAAAAAAGAACTTCCATTGTTAATTTAAAAGATTTAGGCAAAAAAAGCACGATTATTGTATCCACTTGTTGAAGATTGATTTGCTAACTCCATTGAATTTATTTCTTCTTTTTTAAGTCTATTGTTATTTATTTTTCGATTATAAATACAATAACCAATAATAATTGATGTTGTAATTAATCCACAACCAATAAAACCTGTTGTTGGTCAAAAATAATCTGACTCATAAAAATTAGTTAAATAATTTTTAATATTTGTTCATATATCTTTTTTTGTTTCAAAAAGATCAGTACTAGTATTATTAGCATTAGTAGTTTGATTATTAAAATTTGTCATTTCAGTTGCTGTTATTTTATTTAATATTTTTGATATAGGAGTTGAGATTACCGATGGTAAAGTAGTTATGTTATTAATAATTACCAATGACATAGTATCATTTCATGAATTGGTTTCCATATAAACTATCCTTTCAAAATAAAAATCTATTTGTTTAAAATAAAACATGTTAAATATTTCGATGTGATGTTGTTCTATTTTTCAATTGTATAATTTAATTTGTTCATCAACAAATTTTTTCATATTTTGATTAGGAACAAGTCACATGATATGAATATTTTGTTTTAAATATTGTCTTAAACCATCAAGTTTGTCTTCAAATCGATTGATGGTTTTTCTAGTTCGTTCAAGTTCAATGATCATATTTTTGTCTTCATAATGAGCTAGTAAATCAGGATATCCTTTTTCTCTTGGACTTTTTGATTTAAGTTCTTTTTCAGTTTGGTATGAAAGTATGTCATTTTGTTGTGTTAATCATTTAATAAGTAAATCTTGATGAGTTAATTCGTTATAATTGATTCTTATTGATGTGCTTGCTTTTCCTAATTTACGATTGCCTAGACTTGAAAGGGTGTAGATGTTTTTTCTGGTTAGTTGGTCTACTCGAATTAATTTTTTGGTCATTAAATCTCGTAATAAAGTATCAACTGCTCTAATGTGTTTATTTAAAAATAGATACTTTTAATAATCAGTTTGCCTTTCCCATTGATAATAATAAATCCGCTATGATTAAAGCTCCTACATCAGAAGAAATAAATATTTATCTTTCAAGATTTTCTAAAAGAAAAACAGATAGTGGTTCAACTATAACATATTATGGTAAAAATATTTTCCTTATAAAAATAACAAAGTTTAATATATACAACCTAGAACTGATGTAATTGTACTTAAATCATTTATTAATGAGTTATATCTTAGTTACAAAAATCAAATATATGAACTAAAAGAAATAGAACTAAAACCAATTATCAAAGAAGAGTTGATAAAAACTAAAAAAGTTTATATACCAAGTAAAGACCATCCTTGAAGATATGGATATCAATAATTTTTAATTAAAAGTAAAAAATCATATTTTAGAAGAGATTTATTTTTTTAATACTAAACCTAAAATTTTTAAATCGTTTGTATATGAACAAATTTGGTTCCTTAAAATTGATTTTACATAAGTACACAACATTTAAAACATTTACTTTGTTCAATTGATGTTGATTCATTATTTATATTGCTTACATGTTCTTGCAATAATGGTGTTGTTTCGTTTTCTTTTACTTGCATATTATTTTTAATTTGATTTTCAATTTTGATTATTTCTTCATTTATATTTTGCAACTTACATTCAGATTCTTTAATTTGTTTTTCAAATGGTAAGGTTAGTTTATTTTTTTCTTCAATCTCTTGCTGATCAATTTCATTTATTTTTTGCTTAAAAAAATTAATATTTTTTTCTATATTTGTTTTTTTGATTTTTAATTGTTCTAAAATTTTTTCCATTTTTTTCTCCTTTCAAAATAAAACAATATGATAAACATTATATTTAATTTATAAAAATATTATAGTTAATAAATTTTTAAATATTAAATATTTCTATATTATGAAAAATAGAAACTAAATTTTCAGGGTTACTTAAAATTTGTGTAGTTTATTGAATAGTTTAACTTTCCAAAATACTTATCAAAAAACTAAATTATTTTGGGAAATTTTTACTCAATATTGACACTACAATCTTTAATTAAATACAATCGTTACCGGTGGCCATGTTCGAAAACCACACCAGTAACTAGATAATTGTACAATAAATATATCAATTAGTGAATTATAAATAATAAATTCTTAAAAATTATTCAATAATTTCTTCAACAGATTTTTTATTATAAAGTACATGATTTTCTAATTTATTATGTTTATGTTTAGTATAAATCTGGATGGGTTACACTTTATTGGACACACAAGTGAACAAATTAGTGAAAAGAAAGGAATTATAATTATGACCAATATTAACTCATATACCGACGAATTTAAAAAGCAAATAGTAGCTTTATATCAAAGTGGTAAATCAATATCTTGCCTTGTTAAAGAGTATAATGTTACAAGAGTAGTTACTTATAAATGAATTAAGCAATTTACTAATTCAGGTAGTTTTAAAACTAAAGATAATCTTTCTGATTTAGAAAAACAATTAATTCAAGCAAATAAAGAATTAAAACAGTTACGAATGGTAAATGATATTTTAAAGCAAGCAGCACTAATAATAGGCAGAAAATAGAAATTATTTTTAAAAATAAATCTAAATATAAAATTCGCACAATGTGTCGTTTTTTAAAACTCTCTAAATCAACATATTATTTTAATTTAAAGAAAAAAGAAAAAAATCAAAATAATATTTATGAACAAGCTGTTATTAGTGCTTTTAAAGAAAATAAAGAAGTTTATGGAACAAGAAGATTAAAAGTCATACTAGCAAACCAAGAAATTTATTTATCACGCAGAAAAATTAAAGAAATTATGAATAATCATAATTTAATATCAAAATACACTAAATTATCATTCAAAAATCATCATAATAAAGTCAATGATAGTCAAATAACCAATCTTGTTAATAGAAACTTTAATAATAGAATTAAAAATGAAGTTATTGTTAGTGATTTAACTTATGTTCAAGTTAATGGTAAATGAAACTATATTTGCTTATTAATTGACCTATTTAACCACGAAATTATTGGCATAGTGTTGGGAGTTAAAAAAGATGCATCATTAGTAAATCAAGCATTTATGCAATCAAATCACTGTTTAAAAGATATTGAAATATTTCATAGTGATCGCGGCAATGAATTTAACAATAAAATGATTGATAAACTTTTATTAGCATTCAATATTAATCGTTCTTTAAACAAAAAAGGCTGTCCTTATGATAATGCTGTTGCTGAGGCAACTTTCAAAACTTTTAAGACAGAATTTATTAATGATAGAAATTTTACATCATTAATCCAATTAAAATTAGAATTATTTGATTACATCAACTGATATAACAACATAAGAATTCACAGCACTCTAAACTACTTAACCCCCATCAAATACCAAGCACAAATGTCTACCAAAAAATAGTCCTAAAAAGTGTTGCCATTCCAAAAGTAAATGATTTAATAAATAATGTAACATAAAATCATAACCCAAATAACATTTCTGAAAATCTAAATATTTAATCAAAAAATAATCAAAATTTTGATTCATCTATTCGAAATGCAGTAAATCAACAAGACCGACAACCTTCAACAAGTACAATATATCATTCAAATCCTATGTTATAGTTTATTTTATTTCGAATCACTATTTTGAAAAAATAGTGATTTTTTATTTCTTCCCCATTTTTAGTTTTAAAAATATATACTTTTCTTGGGTATTTTAAGGGTAGAAAAAAATATCCAAAAATAATAAAAGGAGATGTAATATGTGAAAATCATGTAATGATTGAAGTCAAGCCGAAAAAGATGGATATAACAAAAGAGCTAGAGAAACAAACAAAGCTTGAGGAGAAAAAAACGAACGAGAAAGACGAGAAAGGGTTGCCAATGCTCTTGGATTTGAAAAAGACAAATCAAAAAAGTAAATAGCGAAGTTTCAACAAGTAAAAGTCAAAGTTCTATCTAGTAGTAAATCACAAAAAATCTAATAAAATAAGAACAATTTAATTATAACACTTTTATTGTATATTTTAACACTTATTTATTTAATATATATTTTTAAACAGGTTTTTACAACTTGCTGTTTTGTCTTTAAATAAAGGTCATATATGACCTTTATTTAATTATTTATGTTCAGTTTCGTTTTTATTTTCAAATTCTGACTTTGCAACTGGTTTATGTTTATTTTCACATGAACCAGTTTTACATTTTCTATTTTTAAATTTTTCTTTTAATTTATTAAACATTGGTTTTTACCTCAGTTTCTTTTTGAATAATTGCTGATTTAATTGTTTGTTTATAGATAGATTTTGGTTGAAATTTCGGTGAGTAATGTTCACTCATGTGTAAAGTTTGACCAGTTCTAGGATTTCTTACTGTTCTTGCATTTTTTTTAACAATCATGAATTTTCCAAGATTTGAAATATCAACAAATTCACCAATTGAATTTTTAGCAATAATTATTTCTGCAAGTTTATCAATGCAGTTTTCAACATCTTTTTGACTCAAATTAATTTCATTACTTATTGCTTTTACTAATTCTTTTTTATTCATAATAATCCCTCCAAAAATTTTATTTTTGTTTAAATTTTGTTACTATGTTGTTTAAATGCTTTTTGATAGCACTTCCCACTGCAATATATAAATTTATCTTTATTATATAAAGAGTCAAGTGTATATTCTTTTTCACATGATGATAAATAACATTTTGTTTTAATAATTTGCATATAACCCCCTCCAAAAATTATTATTAATTAAATTTTACCAAATTTACTAAATCAACTATTACTTGTGAATATGTTGTAGATTTAATTTTTGCGATGTCATTAATTTTATCAACGGTTTCTTGTGGTAAGATAAATGTTTTAATTATTTTATTTTTATTTTTATTGCCGTTATTAATCATATTTAAAGAAACTTTTTCTTTAAATCTGTTGTTATTTAATTCATCTTTTTTAATGTTATTTTTTTCTTGTTTATTGGGTTTTAAAATTTCAAAAGCATCCAAATTTAAATTAATTTCTTTCATATTTTCCTCCTTTTTTTAAATAAATATTATTTAATTAATACTTAAATAATAATTACATATTATTTATTTAATATTTCATTAACTAAATTTTTATAAATATCTAAGAGTTGTGTTTTTTTATTTTCAAAAACCAAAGGCAAGTTTTTGGTTGCCATAAACTCTGCTTGTTTTATAGAAATAGGAATAAAATTTTCAAAAATTTTTATATCTTTTTTATCAACATTATTTTTTATAGTTTTTATCATTTGTAAATGGATTTTCGTTCTTTTATTTATTAATGTAGGTAATACACCTAATATTTTTGGATTAATTTTATGATATTGTTTAATTTCATCTATATAGTTTAATAAACGATTAAATCCTTGATAACTATAGGCTTCTGCTTGCATAGGAATAATAATACAATCGACTGCAAATAAAATGTTAATCATTGTTAAACCCATAGAAGGAGGACTATCAATAAAAATAAAATCATAATCATTTTTTATAAGTTCAATAAGTAATTTTAGAGAATAAAATTGCTTATTTTCAACATTTCATTTTTTATTAATATTAATGTCAAAGAAAGACATTTTTGAATTTGATGGTAAAAGATGAAGTTTTCCATTTTCAATTAATATTGGCAATATTACATCATTAATATTTACATTATTAAAAATAACATCATAAATAGTATATTTTAATGCTTCTACATTTTGACCAAAACTAGATCCAACATTACCTTGTGCATCCATATCAATAATCAGTACTTTATATCCTTGTAATGCCAATAATGAAGCACAATTAACTGTTAAAGTAGTTTTTAATACTCCACCTTTATTATTTATAAATGATAAAACTTTACTCATATTTTCCTCCTTTTTTTTAAAATAAATATTATTTAATTAATACTTAAATAATAAATACATTATAAATAAATATTAATTAAATATTAAATAAATAATAATTACATATTATTTATTTAAATAATATTATTTTCTTTGATTTTTAATACAAGTTCTAAACTTAAATTTTCTTTGATTTTTAATATATAATTTTGTAAATCTTTTTCATTTTTAATTTGTTTAATAATATTTTTAATTTCTTGACTTAAGTCTTGTTTTAATAATCAATTAATCTTATCTTTTATAGTTTTAATTTCATTATTAATGCTAATAGTTATAATATTTTTAGGATTTTCTCCCTTTATGTACTATTTTTAAATTTTATCACATAAATGCTGAGAAAAGCCTATCTACGGACTTCTCCCCACATTTTTAAATGAAACATAGCATTACAGTTTCAAAAGTAGGTATCTTGTTGAATTTATATGCAGCTTCTTTGGCATATAAATGAACATGATGTTTTGCAACTTTGATATGTGTTTTAAATGTTCTTCGTATATGTTTTCATACTGATTCAATTTGATTGGTATTTACGCCAATTTTTGAAACATAACCATCTTGATGGTTAACTGTTTTGTGATTAGGGAAAAGTGATTTGAAATCACGATATCCTTTTCAAGAATCAGTATGTACATCACACTTTGAAGAAATATGGTTTCTTGCAAACTGCAAAAGATTTTTACTTTTTGCGTTTTTGATTACTTTCACAATTAAATTATTGGTTGTTTTTTCATAAATCCCAACAATTAATGTTTTATTTATCAAAGATCTTCCTTGTTTTTTAAAACCCATATGTGAAAGATACATTTCATCCATTTGCACTATGCCTCAACAATAAATTAATGTTCTTGTTTGGCAATACGATTTCTGATTTCATGACCCATTCTTCAAGCAGTTTTCAAAGTCACACCCAATTCTTTTGCAACATCAGTTGATGTAATCCCATGTTTGGTGTTTATTCATCTAAAGATGAGATAAAATCAAAATCTCAAAGGTGTTTGTGACTTGTAAAAAATGGTGCCATGAAGAATACTAAATGTTTGATGACATTTCAAACATCTTATTCTTCTTAAATTAGAAGTATTCAAACTTGTTCAAGAACACATGATACATTTGTTTTTCTTCAAACTTGCTATATATTTTAAACAATCCTGTTCTGTTTGAAAAGCATTGTTGAACTCATTCAATTTCATTGTTTCCTCCACAAGTACATGTGGGGAGAAGTTCGTATTTTTATTATCAATATCAATTCATAAAATACTGTTTTTAATTTTTTCAAATATTTTTTTTGGTGTTTGGGTACCATTTTCTAACATATATAATTCTGATAATTCATCAAAAACATCAAAAACTCCAAAATAAACATTATTATTTTTATCAATTAAAACATCTTTATTAACTGAATGTGGAATATTTGGATTTTGTTTTGTTTTTATTAAAATGAAGTTAACTTTATCAATTGATTTAATTAAACCGTTTTCTGTACCTAAATACATATTGTTTTCACTATCAAAATTAATAGATTCAATTGATGTTTTAGGTTGACCAGGTAAACCTCTAATCTTTTCAGATTTTGTTGCACCACTTTTTAAAACTCATAAATAATCTACATATTGTGCTCCAAAATAAACATTATTATTTTTATCAATGTTAATAGATAATATTCAATCTTTTATATCTCTCAACGCAATAGGGTTATCAAAATCAAGATTTTTAAAAATAAATGCTCCAACTTCACCACCCACGGAGGATAAGCACCCAAATACATGTTATCGTGACTATCAATAGTTATAACATTAAATGGTTTACTATCATCATTTAAACATCTTATTGGTTTACTTTCTCCTTTTTTTAAAACATATAAACCATAAAGAGAAGGAGAAAGATAATTTCAACTCGTAATTGATCCAAAATAAATATTATCCTTACTATCTTTTGCAATAGAAATTATACCTCAAGAAGAAGTATCAATAATTTGAATAAAATCTATACCATTAACACTTTCTCATAACCCATTTTTATGTGTTCCTACAAAAGTTTTATCTTTTGGTTTTAAATAACATTGTGCTTCTTTAAATTCAACTTTTTGTTGTGGGTCAATAAATTCGGTTTTAGAATTTTGATTGTCAAAAATTTTATTTGAATAATTTACAACATCTTTTTGATTATTAAAAATAGTATTTGAAACGAATTGGTTAACTATTGGTGTTATTGAAGTTACTAAAATAAAACTAGCAAGCCATATTATTATTTTTTCATGCTTTTATCTCCTATTTTATTTTTTCTCTATATTTCCATATAATACTAGTAAATTATACTTGTTTTAGGCGCAATTACTAGTTCGATTTTCATTAAAACTTTTTAAAATGAAATCTTTTTCAATTTTTAAAATTTCTTTTAATGAAAAAGATTTATTAAATTTTTCACCTAAATTTTTAATATAAAATTTTCATTCTTTATTGTCATTTTTTAATCAAATTGTTTCACTAATAATTTCTTGTAAATCTCAAACTTGAAAAACTAAAATTGAATTTTGTTCAATAAAATTAATACTACATTTATCATTTCAATTATTTTTCTCTAATCAGTTTTGATAAGTTCATAAAAGTTCTTGCTCTTTATTTGATAACTGCATTATTTTCACCTCCTAACTTTTCTTTTAGAATTTCTTTAATATTCAATAGCAATAATCCCTCTTCAATATAATGTTTAGTACAAATATGTTTATAAAAAGTATTGCCAAAACATAGTTTTCATACTTTAACTTGCTCTCCTTCTACATTCATTACATTTCATGATGAAACCTCTAATCTTTTCAATTATTTTCATTTGGTATATTACTACTATTTTTTTGTTCATTTAAAATTTGTAAAATCATATCTAATTTCTGATTTATGTTATTATCAAAACCAATCAAATTCTTTAAAGTTAATTTGCTATGTGTAGTTAAACTAAAAGCATCATTTGATTTGTTTAATGGCTTTTCATTAACAAATCTTGCACTAATTTCTTTTTCACCAACTGAATTATCACCAATACTTTTGTATGTTTTTGTTAAATCAAAATTGAATTTAGTTAAATCAATGCCATAAAATTATCATAATTTAATACTTGATTTATTTGCATAATGTTTTCCTAAAAAGTGAATTTTTACTTTTGAATTTTTAATATTAATACCTGTTTCTTCAAACATTTCATTAATTACTGTTTGATAATGATTATTATTTTCTAGACCACCCGTGATCGTACTGTATTTGCTAATCTGTTTGTTTTTAAATAATCGGTTGTATTCTGTAAATAATAGATTGACTAAAAGAAAAAAAATATGGCAATTATTTAGTAACTACTAATATTAAGCATTCTGATACATTTATTAAAAATGAAAATAATTTAAGTAGTATTTAAGACAGTCAATACTATTGACGTCAAAAACAAGCATATGAAGAACTTATTCCAGAAATATTGTAAAATAATAATTAGTAAATATTTATGAGGAGGTAAAAAAGATATGAGAAAATTACTAAATATACTAGGAGCAATTACTTTAATTGGAACAGCAAGTACAAGCGTTATTGCATGTGGTTCAGAACACGGAAAATTACCAGTATCATCAGAATTTCAAAAAGTTAATGGTTGAACTGATACTAATGGTGAAATTGCTAGTTTAGTAAATGTTAATGGTACAGTATATGCAGGAACATTAACTTCTAATAATAAAGGTAAATTATTTAAAATTTCTAGTGCAGGTGTAGTTAGTGAAGTTGGTGGTTGAAAAGAAGATAATGGTAAAGTTTTTAGTTTAGTAAATGTAAATGGTACAGTTTATGCAGGAACATGAACTGCTGCTGGTCAAGGTAAATTATTTAAAATTTCTAGTGCAGGTGTAGTTAGTGAAGTTGGTGGTTGAAACCATAATAATGGTACAGTTTATAGTTTAGTAAATGTAAATGGTACACTATATGCAGGAACATTAACTTCTGATAATAAAGGTAAATTATTTAAAATTTCTAGTGCAGGTGTAGTTAGTGAAGTTAGTGGTTGAAAAAAAGATAATGGTAAAGTTTTGAGTTTAGTAAATGTAAATGGTACAGTTTATGCAGGAACATGAACTGTTGCTGATCAAGGTAAATTATTTAAAATTTCTAGTGCAGGTGTAGTTAGTAAAGTTGGTGGTTGAACTGATAGTAATGGTGAAGTTTTGAGTTTAGTAAATGTAAATGGTACAGTTTATGCAGGAACATGAACTTCTGATAATAAAGGTAAATTATTTAAAAGTAAAACTGATGGTACTTTTGAATTAGTATCTAGTTGAAAAGAAGATAATGGTTCGGTTTATAGTTTAGTAAATGTAAATGGTACAGTTTATGCAGGAACAAGAACTGCTCCTGGTGAAGGTAAATTATTTAAAATTACTAGTGCAGATACAGTTAGTGAAATTACTAATTGAACTGATACTAATGGCGAAATTAGAAATTTAGTAAATGTTAATGGTAAACTATATGCAGGAACAAGAACTGCTAATAATAAAGGAAATTTATATTTTAAATCGTAAGATAAGGAAAGGGTTGTTTTAATTTTCAAAAAAACTCTTGATATTACTTTTAATTTTAAATTAAAAGTATATTTTTGGTTTTTATTCCTGTTTATGTGATAAACTTAAAAAATTACATAAAGAGAGAAAAGCCATTTCTTATTATGAAACATTTAAAACAATTGAGAATAACTTAAATAGTATCTGAACAAAAATCCTTATTATTGACGTCAAAAACAAGCATATGAAGAACTTATTTCAGAAATATTGTAAAATAATAATTAGTAAATATTTATGAGGAGGTAAAAAAGATATGAGAAAATTACTAAATATACTAGGAGCAATGCTTTTAACTGGAACAGCAAGTGCAAGTATTATTGCATGTGGTTGAGAACACGGAAAATTACCAGTATCATCAGAATTTCAAAAAGTTAATGGTTGAACTGATACTAATGGCGAAATTAGAAATTTAGTAAATGTTAATGGTAAACTATATGCAGGAACATTAACTTCTGATAATAAAGGTAAATTATTTAAAATTTCTAGTGCGGGTGTAGTTAGTGAAGTTGGTGGTTGAAAAAAAGATAATGGTTCGGTTTTGAGTTTAGTAAATGTTAATGGTACAGTATATGCAGGAACAGTTCATGCTCCTGGTCAAGGTAAATTATTTAAAAGTAAAACTGATGGTGCTTTTGAATTAGTATCTGGTTGAAAAGATACTAATGGTTCGGTTTTGAGTTTAGTAAATGTTAATGGTACAGTATATGCAGGAACATGAGCTGCTGCTGAACAAGGTAAATTATTTAAAAGTAAAACTGATGGTACTTTTGAATTAGTATCTGGTTGAAAAGAAGATAATGGTGCGGTTTTTAGTTTAGTAAATGTAAATGGTACAGTATATGCAGGAACATTAACTTCTGATAATAAAGGTAAATTATTTAAAATTTCTAGTGCGGGTGTAGTTAGTGAAGTTGGTGGTTGAAAAAAAGATAATGGTGCGATTTTGAGTTTAGTAAATGTAAATGGTACAGTATATGCAGGAACATGAACTGTTGCTGAACAAGGTAAATTATTTAAAATTTCTAGTGCAGGTGTAGTTAGTGAAGTTGGTGGTTGAACTGATACTAATGGTGAAGTTTTGAGTTTAGTAAATGTAAATGGTACAGTTTATGCAGGAACATTAACTTCTGATAATAAAGGTAAATTATTTAAAAGTAAAACTGATGGTACTTTTGAATTAGTATCTGGTTGAAAAGAAGATAATGGTTCGGTTTATAGTTTAGTAAATGTAAATGGTACAGTTTATGCAGGAACAAAAACTGCTAATAATAAAGGGAATTTATATTTTAAATCGTAAGATAAGGAAAGCGTTGTTTTAATTTTCAAAAAAAATCTTGATATTACTTTTAATTTTAAATTAAAAGTATATTTTTGGTTTTTATTCCTGTTTATGTGATAAACTTAAAAAATTACATAAAGGGAGAAAAGCCATTTCTTATTATGAAACATTTAAAACAATTGAGAATAACTTAAATAGTATCTGAAACAAAAATCCTTATTATTGACGTCAAAAACAAGCATATGAAGAACTTATTGCAGAAATATTGTAAAATAATAATGTACATTTAAATTTAAGGAGGTAAAATTAAATGTTATCTATTATCAAACTAAACGGAAGCTAAAAACAGAAAGTTATAGAATAGGAAAGTTTAATTATGAAAAACCATTAAATATGTTAAAGGCATTGGCATTAACAGTAATAATAACTTTAAATTTAATCTCTTGTTCAAAATCTGATATTGTATATTATGATGATCGTACAGATATTCAATTACAAGATAATAATTTTTTAATAAAAAATAAATTAACTTTAAATAAAAATAAGCATGTTTTAATTTTTGGTATTGATGGTTTAGAATACCAAAAAATCCCTAAAAATATGATTAATAAAAGTTTTTTTAAATCTAATTTTAGAACACAAAGTTATGAAACATTTAAAGGGTGAAAATCAATAATTTGGGGTAACATCTTAGAATTAGGAAAAAATGTATTCCAATTAATTAAAGATAATAATTATGATTTAAAAAATGCAACTTATCTTCAAAATTTAGGACAATATTGAACAAAAGATATTTTTAATAACTCTATACAAAAAAATATTGATGAATATAGTGAAATTAATGATTTACATGCCAAGCAATTAGATAATCTTGAAAAATATATGAGTGAGTTGTACGATAATTCTTTTAAATTAATAAACGGACTTCTCCCCACATGTACTTGTGGAGGAAACAATGAAATTGAATGAGTTCAACAATGCTTTTCAAACAGAACAGGATTGTTTAAAATATATAGCAAGTTTGAAGAAAAACAAATGTATCATGTGTTCTTGAACAAGTTTGAATACTTCTAATTTAAGAAGAATAAGATGTTTGAAATGTCATCAAACATTTAGTATTCTTCATGGCACCATTTTTTACAAGTCACAAACACCTTTGAGATTTTGATTTTATCTCATCTTTAGATGAATAAACACCAAACATGGAATTACATCAACTGATGTTGCAAAAGAATTGGGTGTGACTTTGAAAACTGCTTAAAGAATGGGTCATGAAATCAGAAATCGTATTGCCAAACAAGAACATCAATTTATTGTTGAGGGCATAGTGCAAATGGATGAAATGTATCTTTCACATATGGGTTTTAAAAAACAAGGAAGATCTTTGATAAATAAAACATTAATTGTTGGGATTTATGAAAAAACAACCAATAATTTAATTGTGAAAGTAATCAAAAACGCAAAAAGTAAAAATCTTTTGCAGTTTGCAAGAAACCATATTTCTTCAAAGTGTGATGTACATACTGATTCTTGAAAAGGATATCGTGATTTCAAATCACTTTTCCCTAATCACAAAACAGTTAACCATCAAGATGGTTATGTTTCAAAAATTGGCGTAAATACCAATCAAATTGAATCAGTATGAAAACATATACGAAGAACATTTAAAACACATATCAAAGTTGCAAAACATCATGTTCATTTATATGCCAAAGAAGCTGCATATAAATTCAACAAGATACCTACTTTTGAAACTGTAATGCTATGTTTCATTTAAAAATGTGGGGAGAAGTCCGTAGATAGGCTTTTCTCAGCATTTATGTGATAAAATTTAAAAATAGTACATAAAGGGAGAAAAGCCATTTAAATTATTAGTATTATTCTTTGCAACATAATTATGATTAAACATAATACGTGAAAATTCATCCAATTGTTTTGTATTAAAAGTATAAACACCAGACCCCATATCTATCATTTGTGATGGAACACCAACTGTATCACTATAATAATAACATGTATAAATACCCTCACCATTTCCAATAAATTCACCACTAACTAATTTTAAATCCGGTTGGTCAACATCAAAATAAGCAGAATTTCAAGGAATGGTTGCTCAATCATCAAAATCATGATATTTAACATGTTTAACCATTTCTTTTGTAATATCATAATTAACAACATTAGGGTCATTTGAAGCAATTAAACTAGTCGGTGCTTGAACAGAAGTATTTACAACAAAAAATAATTTAGCAAACTTAAATCACATAATTATTTACCAAATAAACATTTTAAAATTCACCATGAACCATAAAATAAAACAAATCCAATAAAAAACTGTGTTCCATAAATTACTAAATTTTATAAAATGGTAATAAAATCGTCAACTGGATTACCTATAAACATAGTTCAATAATCAACTATACATTGATGTATTTTATTGTAAATTTCTAAAACACTCATATTTAACACCTACCCAAACAATGACCTAAAAACAAATTTAAATAGTACGATAAATAAAATTAAAAAATACACCCAATACCAACCAAAAAGTTAAATTAAACAAAATATAAACTTCATTAGTAATATTTGGTTGATTTAAAAATATTTGAATATCTTTACTAGAAAATATAAAAATAAAATGCAATATACTAACTACAAAATTAGACATAATTAATCACCAATACCAAAATCACGAGTTGAACTACCAGTAAACTTATTACCGCCAGCACCACCTTTAAACTTACTTTGTTGTTTATTTCTTGTTTTTACTTTTTCAACATGTCTTTGATAATTCTTAGCAATTTGTTGACCAGTACCAACACCCAAAGAAACAGAACTTTTACCAATAAACTTAACAGCATATCCTAAACCTAATGTTGGCAACATTAATTCAGGTAAAATAACCCTAAATGCAAATCTAAGCAAAATCAAAAATATCATTAACGTACCTAAATTAAAACCTAAATCACCAAGTGGAAAACTAAAAAACTTCATAAAAATTGAAGCAAATAAATGCATAACTGTTGTAATAAAAGGTATAAACATAATTTCACATCCTAATGTCTTGTAAATCTAAATAATCCCAAAATTAAATAAAATACAAAATGTAACATTTATTAAAGCAAGAATAGGCAAAGGTAAATTGTATAAACTATCATAAAAGAACGACTTAATAAAAAGTGTCACAGTATGCAACCCAGCAAAAGAACTTAAATACTGCATATAAATAGTTTGTACCAAAGTATTTACAACTGGTAAAAGTCTACCCAATAAAGGTAAAACAAAAACCAAACTAAAAAATAACTTTACCATTTGCTTACTCCGGCATTGGTTAGATAAGTTTACTTTCTTGTCTTCAAATCTGTACAAATTGGTTTGGAGACATTTTTAATCGTAAAATCATTCTATCATTATTTCATCAGTTAATAAATTTTCTTAATGTTTCTGTGAAATGTTTAATGCTATTAAACTTGTTACCAAACATAATTTTAAAATCTCTTTTGATTCATCGATTTAAACATTCACTTACTTGGTTGCCTTTAAATCCTGATAAACTTTTTGAATGAATTAAAGTTTTACTTTTATTAAAACTATTTGTAACTATTTTACTAGTATTACCTGAACCTAAATCAGACTGGATAAATGTTGCAAATATTTTATGTTCTTTACGACTTGCCTTTGTTACTTGATTAAGAACATTTAAAATGGTTATTGCATTTTCACTTTTATTAATTTTTCAACCAACTATAGCATTACTATTCATATCTGTAGCAATTTCTAATAATAATTTAGTTTTTTTATTATTAATAATTAATTCTTTAAATCAAGTACCATCGATGCCAACTTTTTCAAGATAAGTATTACTGGTAAAATTACGTTTTAATAAATCTTGGAAATTTGATTTTAAGGCATTAGATTTCGCTCTACGCTGTTTTTTGGGTTTGGTTAATAGTTTGGATATTATTATCTTCTAATAACCTCATAATGCTGTTTTTACTGCATTTAAGATTGGTGTTGTTTTTCTTTAATTCTAATCTCACCTTTTCTAAACTAGTAATTTTAATTATTTTATCTTTGTTGCTAATAACAACAATTTTATTTAATTCTTTTAATAACTCATTATCAATTTTTGTTTGATATTTCTTTTTACCATTTTTTATTCATTTATAATATGCGACTTTACTGATAGGTAACAAACTAATTATGTCATTAATTCCATAATTTTTATTTCTATATTTATCAACTATTAAAAAACATTTACTTTTCAATAATTTACTATTTAAAATATTTTGATTGTTTTTTAATTCTTTATCACAGAATTGTTTTTGTCTTAAAAATTCATTTTTTATTTTTTCTTTTAGTAGTGACTTTTTGAGTTTTTTATTTTCAAGTTTTAAATTTTTATCTTTGATATTCACTTTATCTATTTGATGATTTGTTTGAAAAGTATGAATAGTAATTAATTTATTATTTTTTTGATATTTTTTTACTCAATTATAAATTAATGATCTGGTTGATAATTGATATTTGGTTTTAATATCAATGGTTTTTAATTTTTTAATCACTACATATTCATTTAAAACATCTAGTTTAATTTTTCTTGTATAAACTTTATATTTCATCTTTACTCCTTAACTATTAATTATTTAAACTAATCATACTGTCTAGATTAAAAATTATAGGAGTAAACTTAACTAACTTATGCCCTTTCTAATTACTAATGAGTTCCATGGATAATATGACCAACAAACTGCTTAATAAATACAAGAACCATAAATACAATTGAAATTAACACTGGTCAATTTGTAAGTGTTCCACCATCGCCAGTAGTAAATACTCAACCAAAAATATAAGTAAAAGCATTTAATAATTGTTGTCCTACACCACCAATCATATTTAATAATGCTGATAATCCAGCGGGCATATTAATCACCCCCTTTCTCTAATTCTCTTTGTTGTTTTTCCATTTCTAATTTACGTTTCTTTTTCTCAAAATCTTTACGACAAAAAATACAATCGGGTTCACTATCATTATCTTTTATATGTTTTTTATGTTTAAATCTTTGTATACCTTCACGTATTCAATTACGACAAAATCAAAGTATAAGGCAAAACCCACCAATATATAAAGCATATTTTATAATTTCTTTCATATCCATTATTTATCACTTCCTTTTTTTCTTTTTTTTAAAAAATCAATTAAACTAAATAACTCATAAAAAATTACTAAAACAAAAAGTAAAATATTAATGCCTAAATCTAAACCAATAAAAAAATCAAAATTACCATTTATAATATTATGTATTTCAGCAACAGTTCAAACCATAGAAAAAAAACCAACAATAAAACAAAAAACATGAAATTTAGGAGTGTCATACCAGTTTTTTTTAATTTCTTTATTTTCCATTATTAAACACCACCTAATGTATAAGCATAAGAATAATCCCAGTTTAAACTTGCTCTATCTAAATTAATTTCTGACATATTATCATCATTAAATCAACATCAACCATAATGTCATTTGTACTTTGATAATCACTAACACTAGCATTAATTAATCTTGCTCTTTCATCTGTAAATACTTCTTGTAATTCTGTATTATTATATGTACTTCCCAAAGGTAACAATAAAGTATTAATAATCTCACTTGCACCGGCAATAATTGTAGGAATAGCAAAATAATTACTAAAATTATTATTAATACCCATAGCAACACCAGTTGATATTAAACATCCACCAATACCCATATTCGCTATTTTACGTATAGTTTCAAATCTATTAGGTATTAACTCCTCAGTTAATCCACTAATAACATTCGCTATACCAAAACTATTTAAAGATATATAAGTATCTCAATCTACAAAAGGAACATCAATTATAGGTTTAACAGTTGTAAATGGTGGATACGTTGGTTTAGGTGGTTCAGTAGGGCAGCATGGTGGTCAAAAACAAGGTTCATCTCTTAATAAAGAAACTGACTTATCTACATACTGAACAAACTTAGCATAATTAACTAAACCAATTGTTCCTAATCCTAAAAATATCTTTTTATAACTATTAATCACTTTATTTTTAGTAGTAGGTCTTTTTTGATTAATATTCCATATATCAATTCCTAACTTTTTACTAAATAACAAAGAATTTATAGAACCCAAAATTGGGTCTTTTAAATATTGACCATAATAATCACTAACTCCTACCATAGCACTTAATGGACTTATTCCAGTTCTTAAAATTTTAGTTAACGTATAGTTACTAGTTTGTTCTAACTCATTAGGCATATTTACTATCTCCTTTATTTTTCAATTAATCTTTTTAAAATCTCTTGCAAATGCTTATCTTCCTTAGTATCTCTAAACGCTTTATCAATTAACATATAGTCATATTTAAACTGTTTTCTTTTTTCCATAAATAAAACTCCTTACTTATTTAATAAGGAGCATATTTATAATAATTAGAGTAAGGGGCAAAAATACACTAAAAAGTATATATATGCCCCTTATTTAGTTTTTATTTTTTTCTTTTATTCTCTTTTCTTATTCGTTCCATTTCATTAGCAACCCTATAACACATTTCACAACATTGGATGGGTTACACTTTATTGGACACTAATTACGTAGACAAGTGAACAAATTAGTGAAAAGAAAGGAATTATAATTATGACCAATATTAACTCATATACCGACGAATTTAAAAAGCAAATAGTAGCTTTATATCAAAGTGGTAAATCAATATCTTGCCTTGTTAAAGAGTATAATGTTACAAGAGCAGTTACTTATAAATGAATTAAGCAATTTACTAATTCAGGTAGTTTTAAAACTAAAGATAATCTTTCTGATTTAGAAAAACAATTAATTCAAGCAAATAAAGAATTAAAACAGTTACAAATGGAAAATGATATTTTAAAGCAAGCAGCACTAATAATAGGCAGAAAATAGAAATTATTTTTAAAAATAAATCTAAATATAAAATTCGCAAAATGTATCGTTTTTTAAAAATCTCTAAATCAACATATTATTTTAATTTAAAAAAAAGAAAAAAATCAAAATAATATTTATGAACAAGCTGTTATTAGTGCTTTTAAAGAAAACAAAGAAGTTTATGGAACAAGAAGATTAAAAGTCATACTAGCAAACCAAGAAATTTATTTATCACGCAGAAAAATTAAAGAAATTATGAATAAGCATAATTTAATATCAAAATACACTAAATTATCATTCAAAATCAT
The DNA here is from genome assembly GCF_030316605.1 of Spiroplasma ixodetis Y32. Lineage (GTDB taxonomy): Bacteria > Bacillota_I > Bacilli_A > Mycoplasmatales > VBWQ01 > Spiroplasma_E > Spiroplasma_E ixodetis. The sequence goes on along the minus strand of NZ_CP127040.1, from coordinate 43,327 downwards.
CATAATAAAGTTAATGATAGTCAAATAACCAATCTTGTTAATAGAAACTTTAATAATAGAATTAAAAATGAAGTTATTGTTAGTGATTTAACTTATGTTCAAGTTAATGGTAAATGAAACTATATTTGCTTATTAATTGACCTATTTAACCGCTAAATTATTGGACATAGTGTTGGAGTTAAAAAAGATACATCATTAGTAAATCAAGCATTTATGCAATCAAATCGCCGTTTAAAAGATATCGAAATATTTCATAGTGATCGCGGCAATGAATTTAACAATAAAATGATTGATAAACTTTTATTAGCATTCAATATTAATCATTCTTTAAACAAAAAAGGCTGTCCTTATGATAATGCTGTTGCTGAAGCAACTTTCAAAACTTTTAAGACAGAATTTATTAATGATAGAAATTTTACATCATTAATCCAATTAAAATTAGAATTATTTGATTACATCAACTGATATAACAACATAAGAATTCACAGCACTCTAAACTACTTAACCCCCATCAAATACCAAGCACAAATGTCTACCAAAAAATAGTCCTAAAAAGTGTTGCCATTCCATTCTGTCTTCTCTAAACATCAGAGATAAAACATATCTCACAGTTTATATAATAGTTTGTTTATAAATAGATTTTGGTTGAAATTTTATTACTGTGCCATTCCAATAAATTTAAATTGGTTGTGCTGAATTAACTGTAACATCTAATTCATGATCTTTGCCATACAATGTTAAAGGAATACAATAATATAATTCTTTATTTTTAACATACATTAAACAATTATTAGAAAATTTATTTATATTTAATTTTGTTAAAATATCATAAAAATTATATGTTTTTCAACCTTGGTTATTATCTTCTGATTTAAAATATAAATTTCCAGAAAAAGTTGAACTCTTATCTAATTTTACATTTAAAATATAATCTGACTGAATATTATTTAAAAATATATCATAATCTACATTTATTTTTTTATGAGATGGTACATTTATTTTTTGAGATGGATATTTTAATGTTGTTGTTTCAGTATTTGTATTTGTAACACTATGACTAAAATTAAAATTAAATGTTGTTTCTTCAAAAGGTACTTTGATTTTTTCTTGAATACCAATATCGTATTTGTTAGTAACCGAATAAGTATTAGTTGTTTGTTTATCATATTCTTGTGTACTAAGTTGTTGATATTGGTCTGTTTCGTTTTTTAATTCTGATTGTTCAGTGTTTTCATAATTTTTATTTAAGGTTATAAATGAAATTTTATTATTTGATAAAATCTCACTAATTTTAATATTAGTTTGCATAGACCCTAATCAATAACCTCTATCTTTCATAAATTTAATTATAAGATGATCTAAAAAATATCATATATTAAAATCGATTTTTTTTCTATAAATTAAAGTGATTTCGCCTTTATAATTTCCTTTACCTTCAATTATTGTCTTTGTAGATTCTATAGATCCTTTTATATCAAAATCATTAATAGTTAAAAAACTGGCATCATAATTTACACATTGAATACCAATCAAAAGTTCTTTTTTTGTTGGAATTGAATCTGATGAAATGTCAATAAATCCTAAATTTAAATTTTTAATAAGTGAATTTATATCTTTTTTCTCTTGTGTAGTTATAATATTAACATTTATAGTCTTTTCTCCAGTAAAATTTTGAGAAATACTTAATGCAAAAATTTTTAAAATTATTTGACCATTTCTAATATCAATATCTTTTAAATCACTATCATCATTTTTAGTAATATCTACATCTTTTATTTGCAAACTAGAAAATGTTTTTTTTCTCAAGTTATTAATTAATTCTATTTTAAAAATTTGAGCATCATTATCAATTGTCGTAACATCAATATTATTAGGTAAACCACTCAATTTAGTTTTTTCTATTGGATTTGGTATTTCTCCACCACCACACGCAATAACATTTATACTTGATGCTGTAGATAAAACCATTATTCCTAAAATATTTAGTAATTTCTTCAAATCTTTTTACCCCCTAAATTTTCTTACTATAATTTTACATAATTTCATTAATAAATTAAACATATTAATAATTTAAAATATACTTAATTAAATAAAAATAGGCTTTTCTCAGCATTTATGCGATAAAATTTAAAAATAGTACATAAAGGGAGAAAATCCTATTTTAATTTAAAAAAAAGAAAAAAATCAAAATAATATTTATGAACAAGCTGTTATTAGTGCTTTTAAAGAAAATAAAGAAATTTATGGAACAAGAAGATTAAAAGTCATACTAGCAAACCAAGAAATTTATTTATCACGCAGAAAAATTAAAGAAATTATGAATAAGCATAATTTAATATCAAAATACACTAAATTATCATTCAAAAATCATCATAATAAAGTTAATGATAGTCAAATAACCAATCTTGTTAATAGAAACTTTAATAATAGAATTAAAAATGAATTTATTGTTAGTGATTTAACTTATGTTCAAGTTAATGGTAAATGAAACTATATTTACTTATTAATTGACCTATTTAACCGCGAAATTATTGGACATAGTGTTGGAGTTAAAAAAGATGCATCATTAGTAAATCAAGCATTTATGAAATCAAATCGCTGTTTAAAAGATATTGAAATATTTCATAGTGATCGCGGCAATGAATTTAACAATAAAATGATTGATAAACTTTTATTAGCATTCAATATTAATCGTTCTTTAAACAAAAAAGGCTGTCCTTATGATAATGCTGTTGCTGAAGCAACTTTCAAAACTTTTAAGACAGAATTTATTAATGATAGAAATTTTACATCATTAATCCAATTAAAATTAGAATTATTTGATTACATCAACTGATATAACAACATAAGAATTCACAGCACTCTAAACTACTTAACCCCCATCAAATACCAAGCACAAATGTCTACCAAAAAATAATCCTAAAAAGTGTTGCCATTCCACCATTCCAATTGTAAGGAATTGGTTAGATAAGTTTACTTTCTTGTCTTCAAATCTGTACAAATTGGTTTGGAGACATTTTTAATCGTAAAATCATTCTATCATTATTTCATCAGTTAATAAATTTTCTTAATGCTTCTGTGAAATGTTTAATGCTATTAAACTTGTTACCAAACATAATTTTAAAATCTCTTTTGATTCAGCGATTTAAACATTCACTTACTTGGTTGCCTTTAAATCCTGATAAACTTTTTGAATGAATTAAAGTTTTACTTTTATTAAAACTATTTGTAACTATTTTACTAGTATTACCTGAACCTAAATCAGACTGGATAAATGTTGCAAATATTTTATGTTCTTTACGACTTTCCTTTGTTACTTGATTAAGAACATTTAAAATGGTTATTGCATTTTCACTTTTATTAATTTTTCAACCAACTATAGCATTACTATTCATATCTGTAGCAATTTCTAATAATAATTTAGTTTTTTTATTATTAATAATTAATTCTTTAAATCAAGTACCATCAATGCCAACTTTTTCAAGATAAGTATTACTGGTAAAATTACGTTTTAATAAATCTTGGAAATTTGATTTTAAGGAATTAGATTTCGCTCTACGCTGTTTTTTGGGTTTGGTTAATAGTTTGTGATATTATTATCTTCTAATAACCTCATAATGCTGTTTTTACTGCATTTAAGATTGGTGTTGTTTTTCTTTAATTCTAATCTCACCTTTTCTAAACTAGTAATTTTAATTATTTTATCTTTGTTGCTAATAATAACAATTTTATTTAATTCTTTTAATAACTCATTATCAATTTTTGTTTGATATTTCTTTTTACCGTTTTTTATTCATTTATAATATGCAACTTTACTGATAGGTAACAAACTAATTATGTCATTAATTCCATAATTTTTATTTCTATATTTATCAACTATTAAAAAACATTTACTTTTCAATAATTTACTATTTAAAATATTTTGATTGTTTTTTAATTCTTTATCACAGAATTGTTTTTGTCTTAAAAATTCATTTTTTATTTTTTCTTTTAGTAGTGACTTTTTGAGTTTTTTATTTTCAAGTTTTAAATTTTTATCTTTGATATTCACTTTATCTATTTGATGATTTGTTTGAAAAGTATGAATAGTAATTAATTTATTATTTTTTTGATATTTTTTTACTCAATTATAAATGGCTTTTCTCCCTTTATGTACTATTTTTAAATTTTATCACATAAATGCTGAGAAAAGCCTATCTACGGACTTCTCCCCACATTTTTAAATGAAACATAGCATTACAGTTTCAAAAGTAGGTATCTTGTTGAATTTATATGCAGCTTCTTTGGCATATAAATGAACATGATGTTTTGCAACTTTGATATGTGTTTTAAATGTTCTTCGTATATGTTTTCATACTGATTCAATTTGATTGGTATTTACGCCAATTTTTGAAACATAACCATCTTGATGGTTAACTGTTTTGTGATTAGGGAAAAGTGATTTGAAATCACGATATCCTTTTCAAGAATCAGTATGTACATCACACTTTGAAGAAATATGGTTTCTTGCAAACTGCAAAAGATTTTTACTTTTTGCGTTTTTGATTACTTTCACAATTAAATTATTGGTTGTTTTTTCATAAATCCCAACAATTAATGTTTTATTTATCAAAGATCTTCCTTGTTTTTTAAAACCCATATGTGAAAGATACATTTCATCCATTTGCACTATGCCCTCAACAATAAATTGATGTTCTTGTTTGGCAATACGATTTCTGATTTCATGACCCATTCTTCAAGCAGTTTTCAAAGTCACACCCAATTCTTTTGCAACATCAGTTGATGTAATTCCATGTTTGGTGTTTATTCATCTAAAGATGAGATAAAATCAAAATCTCAAAGGTGTTTGTGACTTGTAAAAAATGGTGCCATGAAGAATACTAAATGTTTGATGACATTTCAAACATCTTATTCTTCTTAAATTAGAAGTATTCAAACTTGTTCAAGAACACATGATACATTTGTTTTTCTTCAAACTTGCTATATATTTTAACAATCCTGTTCTGTTTGAAAAGCATTGTTGAACTCATTCAATTTCATTGTTTCCTCCACAAGTACATGTGGGGAGAAGTCCGTTATAAATTAATGATCTGGTTGATAATTGATATTTGGTTTTAATATCAATGGTTTTTAATTTTTTAATCACTACATATTCATTTAAAACATCTAGTTTAATTTTTCTTGTATAAACTTTATATTTCATCTTTACTCCTTAACTATTAATTATTTAAACTAATCATACTGTCTAGATTAAAAATTATAGGAGTAAACTTAACTAACTTATGCCAATAAAAAAGATGATTATTTTTGGTAATCATCTTTTTTATTAATTTAAGAAGAAATTTTGAAAATTGTAGAAATTAACTTAAGAATTTTTTCAAATTTCTCAAGTATCATCATAATGATGATGAATTGAATCATATGGATCTTCCATAACTGTTGTGTTATATCCCCTTTTAGTTCTTATATCAATAGATCTAAAATTTGGATTATAAAAGATAAAATCTTTTAAATGAGAGTGATATACATTATTTGTTCAAAATGGATCATTTTGAATAAAAGAATGAGATCAATCTGTATAATCTTGATTAGTAATGGAACCACCTGCTCCAGTATGATCAACTGGTATTAATTGCTTTAAATATGGACTTATAACATTATCTGCAAAATTATCATTATTATTTTTATTATAATAATTTAATAAATAATTAATTCCTTGTTCATCTATGCATGTAGTAATATAATCTGCTGCTAAAAATCTATAATCAACTTCAAAAGAATTTACTTTAGAAATATACTTATCTTGACTACCTACTTCAAAGATTGTTGGAGCAGGTAATATTGATATTCCAAGATATACTCCATTACCATTATCAAATGAAGGAACATTATCCATATATCAGCTAGCAGTGAATGTAAATAAACACGCATCAACTAATGGAATCAGTGGACCTCCAACACCACTAGCTAATAATATGGAGTTAACAGCAAGCACAAATGCTGTTTGTCCATATGCTAAATATTGTTTAATTTTTTTAACATTATCGGATGACATATATCAATAAAAATAATCACCAAACCCTCATCAAGGAAAGTATACACCATCATAATTCATAGGAAATGATAATCCTAAGTTATTTTTTTGATAATTATTATTTTGACTTAAAAACTGCTCATATTGATTATTTGTTGTTAATAAATTTTCTTTATTACTAAAGACCTTCAATAATTCATTTTTATAATTATAATTTTTTCCATTAACAGTTCAGTTAATATCATTTTTACATTTTTTATTTATATTTTTTATTGTACTGTTTATGGCATTATTTAAAATTTTTTCACTGACAAGATTTAAACTATCATATCTTGTTATGGTTTGATTATTATTTTGTTGTGTAGTTAAGCTATTTTTAAAATTGGAAGCATTATTTGTAAAACATTTAGTATTAACCAAATTTACACCACTAGTTCCAATTAAAACGCTTATTGTAAGCAATGATAATAGTTTTTTCATTTTAATACACCTTCTTTATGTACATCATAAATTGAAAAGGAAATTTTGGATTGATAATAATAGTTTTTATGAACATATGGATATTTATCCAAAATTAGGAAATAAGTTCTTATCTATTATAATTATAACACTTTTAATAAGTAAATAAAGTATTTTTTGATTATGTCAAATAGTTATTAACTTTCTTTTGAATTAAAAAAGCATATAATAAAAACAACTTCATAAATAAAAACAATAAAAAATGCAGTTAGCGATACGCTAATATCCTAACTGCTGACAGGTTCACCAATGAAATAGCTCAACCTGCATTTAAATTATATATTTTTATTGGAATGGCAACACTTTTTAGGACTATTTTTTGGTAGACATTTGTGCTTGGTATTTGATTGGGGTTAAGTAGTTTAGAGTGCTGTGAATTCTTATGTTGTTATATCAGTTGATGTAATCAAATAATTCTAATTTTAATTGGATTAATGATGTAAAATTTCTATCATTAATAAATTCTGTCTTAAAAGTTTTGAAAGTTGCTTCAGCAATAGCATTATCATAAGGACAGCCTTTTTTGCTTAAAGAACGATTAATATTGAATGCTAATAAAAGTTTATCAATCATTTTATTGTTAAATTCATTGCCGCAATCACTATGAAATATTTCAATATCTTTTAAACAGCGATTTGATTGCATAAATGCTTGATTTACTAATGATGCATCTTTTTTAACTCCAAACACTATGTCCAATAATTTCGCGGTTAAATAGGTCAATTAATAAGCAAATATAGTTTCATTTACCATTAACTTAAACATAAGTTAAATCACTAACAATAACTTCATTTTTAATTCTATTATTAAAGTTTCTATTAACAAGATTGGTTATTTGACTATCATTAACTTTATTATGATGATTTTGAATGATAATTTAGTGTATTTTGATATTAAATTATGCTTATTCATAATTTCTTTAATTTTTCTGCGTGATAAATAAATTTCTTGGTTTGCTAGTATGACTTTTAATCTTCTTGTTCCATAAACTTCTTTATTTTCTTTAAAAGCACTAATAACAGCTTGTTCATAAATATTATTTTGATTTTTTTCTTTTTTTTAAATTAAAATAATATGTTGATTTAGAGAGTTTTAAAAAACGACACATTGTGCGAATTTTATATTTAGATTTATTTTTAACAATAATTTCTATTTTCTGCCTATTATATAGTGCTGCTTGCTTTAAAATATCATTTTCCATTTGTAACTGTTTTAATTCTTTATTTGCTTGAATTAATTGTTTTTCTAAATCAGAAAGATTATCTTTAGTTTTAAAACTACCTGAATTAGTAAATTGCTTAATTCATTTATAAGTAACTGCTCTTGTAACATTATACTCTTTAACAAGGCAAGATATTGATTTACCACTTTGATATAAAGCTACTATTTGCTTTTTAAATTCGTCGGTATATGAGTTAATATTGGTCATAATTATAATTCCTTTCTTTTCACTAATTTGTTCACTTGTCTACGTAATTAGTGTCCAATAAAGTGTAACCCATCCAAGCATTCATTGGTTTTTTAATTTTATGCGACATATTTTTACTTGATAAAAGAATTTCTATTCATTTTTTGCGTTAAAAAGATTTTATAATTTAACGACTTATCCACTAAAAATCTATTTTTTATTATAAAATAACTATTATAATGTTAATTTTATCAATAATTAATCCAAAAAGTTCCTAAACAGGTTCTAAGATATTGTGATTTGAATATAATCAGTAATACCACGAAAAATTAAATTTTCCTTTCCTTTCGGCAGTTTGATTTTAATAAAAAAGGTTCCTGTTCTTTGAACATTTTCAGTTATATCTGTTCTAAAATTTTTTGAAGTATAATATGTAATTTGTAAATTATCTATAAACTTTCTTAGAAATTGATCTGCTTTAAAAATTTCTTGGTCTAAATCACTAAATTTTTTAGTTGTATCAGCTTTTAAATCTAATCCAGTTAATTGAATAATTGTTTTTAAATCAGTTCTAGTATCTTTTTCATAAATTAAAATAACTTCGCCTTTATAAGTTCCTGTTCCTACAATTGTAGCTGTAGTTGAACTAGCGCTATCTTTAATAGTGAATGCTGACAAAGGTAAATCTCTAGCCCTTGCATTATTATTTTTAATCGCATCTAACAACTCTTGGTTAGTTGGTTCATTACCATTCATAACAATTAAACCTAGTTGAGTAGTTGTAATAATTGTTTTTAAATCAGTTCTAGTATCTTTTTCATAAGTTAAAATAACTTCGCCTTTATAAGTTCCTGTTCCTACAATTGTAGCTGTAGTTGAACTAGCGCTATCTTTAATAGTGAATGCTGACAAAGGTAAATCTCTAGCCCCTGCATTATTATTTTTAATCGCATCTAACAACTCTTGGTTAGTTGGTTCATTACCATTCATAACAATTAAACCTAGTTGAGTAGTTGTAATAATTGTTTTTAATTCTGTCTTGTTTGTTGGAGTTGGATTTGGTGATGGTTTTTCTCCTTCTTTACAAGCAATAATATTTGTACTTGCTGTACCAATTAAAGTTATGGCTCCGATCATACTTAGTAATTTCTTCATATTTTTTTACCCCCCCCCTAAATTTTCTTAATATAATTTTACATGATTTAAAAATTAATTTTACCGATATTGGTTTTAATAAAGAAATCTATCCATGATTGCGATTTTTTAACTTTAATGATTGCATACAAATTTGCTTCTTAAGTTGTTTAATTTCAATGTCTTGTTCTTGGACTTTGATTTCTAATTCTTTTATTTTTGTAAAATCTAAATTTTTATCAAAAATTTCTTTATACTCCATTTCAATAATTTTTTGAAAGAATACATTCTTTTTATTGATTTGAATTCTTTTTCCTTTTTCAAATCAATAACTATGAATTACAACAGAATGGCTGATTGTTACATGATAAATTGGTCTAACATAAGATACTTTATTGCCAATCAAACATTTGTAATAAGCATTGATACCTTTTTTTGTACTAAGAAGTTGTACCTTTACATGACTTGGATATGACTTAATAACTATTGCTGGACGATACTTTTGCTTACCAAATTCATCAATATCTCCAGTAATTGTTACTTTTATGCCAGTTCCTTTTTGTAATTGTCTTCATTTTGTTTGCATTTTGTACATTACTTTCTAGATATTTGACATATTCATGTTTTTATCGTATAACATTAATGTTTAGTACAGATAATGCTGTGCAAGAGAGTATATCTCCCGACTTCTCCTAGTTAGAAATAACTAGGTGTTTTTTATATTTAATTCATTTTTTCTTGTTTTTTAGCAAATTCTCCTTTTTTAATTCTTTTAATTAAATCTTTATAAACATGAATTTCAGCTTCATTACAAATCAGTATGTTGATTGTATTTGTAATAAAATTTTCATCTGGTCTTTTAATATTTTTTTGTTGTTCAAGCGCTAATTCCAAAGCAATTGCAATTTCATCATTATCTTTTATTTCCTCTTTTAATTTTTTATCAATCATTTTATATATAACTCCTTTTTATATAATTTCTGCAATAAGTTCTTCATATGCTTGTTTTTGACGTCAATAATAAGGATTTGTTCAAATGCTATCTAAATCATTTTCTGTTTTAATGAAGGTATCACTATTTTTAATAATGTTATTAGATAAAAATTTATCTAAAGTTTCATCTTTTAGCCAGTTAAAAATAAATTTGGTATTTTCATTGTCTTTGATATTATTAAAAACAATTTTCATATTTGGCGCTTATCTATTTTCTTGTCGACATATTTGATTTAGGGTATTTTTTAAATCAATTAATCCTTTAAAACTACCACTACCACTATTTATTGGAATGACTATTAAATCACTTAAAATTAAAAAATTTAATGCTAATTCTTGTATTGTTGGTGGATAATCAATTAATACATAATCATAACTATCAAATATTTTTTGATTATTTTTATAAATTAAATCAGACAATAAATATTTTTCTTTTTCTGAATAAAATGTATTAATTAAAGTTGTAGATTTATTAAGATTTTCGTTACAACTAATAATATCTAAATTTTTATATTTAGTTTGTTGAATTATTTTACGGACTTCTCCCCACATGTACTTGTGGAGGAAACAATGAAATTGAATGAGTTCAACAATGCTTTTCAAACAGAACAGGATTGTTTAAAATATATAGCAAGTTTGAAGAAAAACAAATGTATCATGTGTTCTTGAACAAGTTTGAATACTTCTAATTTAAGAAGAATAAGATGTTTGAAATGTCATCAAACATTTAGTATTCTTCATGGCACCATTTTTTACAAGTCACAAACACCTTTGAGATTTTGATTTTATCTCATCTTTAGATGAATAAACACCAAACATGGAATTACATCAACTGATGTTGCAAAAGAATTGGGTGTGACTTTGAAAACTGCTTGAAGAATGGGTCATGAAATCAGAAATCGTATTGCCAAACAAGAACATCAATTTATTGTTGAGGGCATAGTGCAAATGGATGAAATGTATCTTTCACATATGGGTTTTAAAAACAAGGAAGATCTTTGATAAATAAAACATTAATTGTTGGGATTTATGAAAAAACAACCAATAATTTAATTGTGAAAGTAATCAAAAACGCAAAAAGTAAAAATCTTTTGCAGTTTGCAAGAAACCATATTTCTTCAAAGTGTGATGTACATACTGATTCTTGAAAAGGATATCGTGATTTCAAATCACTTTTCCCTAATCACAAAACAGTTAACCATCAAGATGGTTATGTTTCAAAAATTGGCGTAAATACCAATCAAATTGAATCAGTATGAAAACATATACGAAGAAAATTTAAAACACATATCAAAGTTGCAAAACATCATGTTCATTTATATGCCAAAGAAGCTGCATATAAATTCAACAAGATACCTACTTTTGAAACTGTAATGCTATGTTTCATTTAAAAATGTGGGGAGAAGTCCGTAGATAGGCTTTTCTCAGCATTTATGTGATAAAATTTAAAATAGTACATAAAGGGAGAAAAGCCTTATTTTATTTAATGAAATTAAGTCTATTGCATTAAGTATTTTTATAAGACTTTTATTTTCATTAATTTTACTAATTTGACAAAATTGCATTGAGAGTGTAGCTTGTGGGTCTAAATCAATTAATAAAACTTTTTTATTTTCTAAAGCTAATTTATAAGCGATGTTTTTACAAAGGGTAGTTTTGCCAACCCCCCCCTTTTTTTAACTCCAAATGAAATCATTTTCATAATTACTTATTCTCACTTTCATTATCAATCGTTCCATATCTTTCTTCTAAAATTTCATTCATTAAAGTTGTATACTTTCATTTTTTTGATTTAGCTTCTTTTCTGAATTTTTCAACTAAAATTGGATTACATGTCATTGGTGGTAAAACTTTATTTCATTCTCTTTTTTCAAAATCTTTTGTACAAGCAAAACTTGCTAAATTTTTAACTTGTTCTTGCACTGTTGGATTTTTAGATTTTAAAATATTTAAACTTGATAATTTATTACTAACTTTTGGCATAATATCAACTCCTTTTTTATTATTTATATCACAAAAAACACAAGTGATATAAATAATAATTATTATTAAGTTATAATTTCATTTTTATAAAATAAATTTATATTTTATATTTTTGTATAATTAACTTTATAAAGGTTTTAGATTATAAGGGGAGTTGATCGTGAAAAAGATACAAGCACACATTTTAAAAATTAAAAAATGGAATCAAGAATTAGATAAAATTGAAGAAGAAAAAATAAATTTATTAAATGAAATTGAAACGATAAATGAAACAGAAAATACACAACAAATCACAAGTAATAATTTAAAACCGCTTAAGTTTTAAGAATACAGTTTTTTTAGTATTCTTGTGACCTTAATTATTTATTTTATTTGTTTATTTATTGTTATAATTAAACTACTATAAGAAAAGAGTATTTATGTTGTTATAGCACTATGCCTTCTTATAGTACTATGTTTTATTTGTCAGAAATAGAGCATATTTTTTTTATTTATCAATATTCCTAACAATCAAATTTCTTATTTTTTTATTTGTGGCATGTTTAATTTTCTGTAGATTAGACACACTTTTTGGACTAATAAAAGTTTTTATAACTTTATATTATTAGTTGAGGTGTAGTTTAAAATGAAATATTTAATTAATAGTGCTGATTTTACTAAATTTGATTATAAATTTAACAAGTTTGTAGAAAAATATAAAAATGATAAAAATATTAATAAAGTTAATATTTATTATCGTAAATTTAGAAAATTTTGTTTTATTTTTAAAAATAAAAATTCTTGTAAAGAAATAATTTCTCAATTACATATGCCAAAGCAAACTTTTTATTATTGAGCTAAACGTTTTTATGATATTTTCTACAAAAATAAACCTCTTGAAGAATTATTATTTAAATCAACAAAACCTAAAAATATTAAATATTTGTATAATTTGGAACGGACTTCTCCCCACATTTACTTGTTGAAGAAACAATGAAATTGAATGAGTTCAACAATGCTTTTCAAACAGAACAGGATTGTTTAAAATATATAGCAAGTTTGAAGAAAAACAAATGTATCATGTGTTCTTGAACAAGTTTGAATACTTCTAATTTAAGAAGAATAAGATGTTTGAAATGTCATCAAACATTTAGTATTCTTCATGGCACCATTTTTTACAAGTCACAAACACCTTTGAGATTTTGATTTTATCTCATCTTTAGATGAATAAACACCAAACATGGAATTACATCAACTGATGTTGCAAAAGAATTGGGTATGACTTTGAAAACTGCTTGAAGAATGGGTCATGAAATCAGAAATCGTATTGCCAAACAAGAACATCAATTTATTGTTGAGGGCATAGTGCAAATGGATGAAATGTATCTTTCACATATGGGTTTTAAAAAACAAGGAAGATCTTTGATAAATAAAACATTAATTGTTGGGATTTATGAAAAAACAACCAATAATTTAATTGTGAAAGTAATCAAAAACGCAAAAAGTAAAAATCTTTTGCAGTTTGCAAGAAACCATATTTCTTCAAAGTGTGATGTACATACTGATTCTTGAAAAGGATATCGTGATTTCAAATCACTTTTCCCTAATCACAAAACAGTTAACCATCAAGATGGTTATGTTTCAAAAATTGGCGTAAATACCAATCAAATTGAATCAGTATGAAAACATATACGAAGAACATTTAAAACACATATCAAAGTTGCAAAACATCATGTTCATTTATATGCCAAAGAAGCTGCATATAAATTCAACAAGATACCTACTTTTGAAACTGTAATGCTATGTTTCATTTAAAAATGTGGGGAGAAGTCCGTAGATAGGCTTTTCTCAGAATTTATGTGATAAAATTTAAAAATAGTACATAAAGGGAGAAAAGCCTAAAAAAGTATTATATCTTTTAATCATAAAATTATATCTTTCATTTCTTGTTGTTTGATGTTAAATTTAGATAATCATTGGATGGGTTACACTTTATTGGACACTAATTACGTAGACAAGTGAACAAATTAGTTAAAAGAAAGGAATTATAATTATGACCAATATTAACTCATATACCGACGAATTTAAAAAGCAAATAGTAGCTTTATATCAAAGTTGTAAATCAATATCTTGCCTTGTTAAAGAGTATAATGTTACAAGAGCAGTTACTTATAAATGAATTAAGCAATTTACTAATTCAGGTAGTTTTAAAACTAAAGATAATCTTTCTGATTTAGAAAAACAATTAATTCAAGCAAATAAAGAATTAAAACAGTTACGAATGGTAAATGATATTTTAAAGCAAGCAGCACTAATAATAGGCAGAAAATAGAAATTATTGTTAAAAATAAATCTAAATATAAAATTCGCACAATGTGTCGTTTTTTAAAACTCTCTAAATCAACATATTATTTTAATTTAAAGAAAAAAGAAAAAAAACAAAATAATATTTATGAACAAGCTGTTATTAGTGCTTTTAAAGAAAATAAAGAAGTTTATGGAACAAGAAGATTAAAAGTCATACTAGCAAACCAAGAAATTTATTTATCACGCAGAAAAATTAAAGAAATTATGAATAATCATAATTTAATATCAAAATACACTAAATTATCATTCAAAAATCATCATAATAAAGTCAATGATAGTCAAATAACCAATCTTGTTAATAGAAACTTTAATAATAGAATTAAAAATGAAGTTATTGTTAGTGATTTAACTTATGTTCAAGTTAATGGTAAATGAAACTATATTTGCTTATTAATTGACCTATTTAACCGCGAAATTATTGGACATAGTGTTTGGAGTTAAAAAAGATGCATTATTAGTAAATCAAGCATTTATGCAATCAAATCACTGTTTAAAAGATATTGAAATATTTCATAGTGATCGCGGCAATGAATTTAACAATAAAATGATTGATAAACTTTTATTAGCATTCAATATTAATCGTTCTTTAAACAAAAAAGGCTGTCCTTATGATAATGCTGTTGCTGAACCAACTTTCAAAACTTTTAAGACAGAATTTATTAATGATAGAAATTTTACATCATTAATCCAATTAAAATTAGAATTATTTGATTACATCAACTGATATAACAACATAAGAATTCACAGCACTCTAAACTACTTAACCCCCATCAAATACCAAGCACAAATGTCTACCAAAAAATAGTCCTAAAAAGTGTTGCCATTCCAACTACAAAATATTTTAAATAATATTGATGGTTATATTAGTTTATAAAATCATTTATTTAATTATATTATTAATTTATTGTATAATTAAATAATATCAGTATAACTAGTTATATAAGGAGGATAGTATGAATAAAAAACAATTAGTAAAAGCAATAAGTAATGAAATTAATTTGAATCAAAAAGATGTTGAAAACTGCATTGATAAACTTTCAGAAATAATTATTGCTAAAAATTCGATTGGTGAATTTGTTGATATTTCAAATCTTGGAAAATTCATGATTGTTAAAAAGAATGCAAGAACTGTTAGAAATCCTAAAACTGGACAAACTTTACAAATGAATGAACATTACTCACCGAAATTTCAACCAAAGTCTATTTATAAACAAACAATTAAATCAGCCATCATTCAAAAAGAAACTGAGGTAAAAACAAATGTTTAATAAATTAAAAGAAAAATTTAAAAAAAGAAAATGTAAAACTGGTTCATGTGATAATAAAAATAAACCAGTTGCAAAGTCAGAATTCAGAAATAAAAATGAAACTGAAAATAAATAACAAAATAAAGGTCATATATGACCTTTATTTAATGAACAATTAAATTATTTTTACTTTTTGATCAGGTTAAAATATTTTAAATATATTTAATATTATGAAATATTAAAAAATATAACCAGTTCTATAAATAGAACTGGTTATATTAATTTATAAAATCATTTATTTAATTATATTATTAATTTATTGTATAATTAAATAATATCAGTATAACTAGTTATATAAGTATAAGGAGAATATTATGTCAAAATTATCAGAATTATTAAAACGAGAAGAATTAACTACAAATGAGAAAAATAGCTTAGTAAATAAACTTGCTTCTGAAAGAGGAACCAAAGAATTTAAAAAAAGAGACTATTCTCAAATATTACCTAATATGACTTGTCATAAAAAATTAGTAAAACTTTTTAGACAAGAGGCAAAGCAAAAAAAATGATTACCTACAACTTTGATGAACGAAATCTTAGCAACAAGATATAATATAAATTTGGAGGAATTAGAAAATGAAAATGATTAGTTTTGCTGTTAAAAAGGGTGGAGTTGGAAAGACTACTCTTTGTAAAAATATTGCTTATAAATTAGCTTTAAAAAATAAAAAAATTTTACTAATTGATTTAGATCCTCAAGCAACGTTATCAGTTCAATTTGTATCTGATAATATTGATATAAATAAAAATAGGCTTTTCTCCCTTTATGTACTATTTTAAATTTTATCACATAAATGCTGAGAAAAGCCTATATACGGACTTCTCCCCACATTTTTAAATGAAACATAGCATTACAGTTTCAAAAGTAGGTATCTTGTTGAATTTATATGCAGCTTCTTTGGCATATAAATGAACATGATGTTTTGCAACTTTGATATGTGTTTTAAATGTTCTTCGTATATGTTTTCATACTGATTCAATTCGATTGGTATTTACGCCAATTTTTGAAACATAACCATCTTGATGGTTAACTGTTTTGTGATTAGGGAAAAGTGATTTGAAATCACGATATCCTTTTCAAGAATCAGTATGTACATCACACTTTGAAGAAATATGGTTTCTTGCAAACTGCAAAAGATTTTTACTTTTTGCGTTTTTGATTACTTTCACAATTAAATTATTGGTTGTTTTTTCATAAATCCCAACAATTAATGTTTTATTTATCAAAGATCTTCCTTGTTTTTTAAAACCCATATGTGAAAGATACATTTCATCCATTTGCACTATGCCCTCAACAATAAATTGATGTTCTTGTTTGGCAATACGATTTCTGATTTCATGACCCATTCTTCAAGCAGTTTTCAAAGTCACACCCAATTCTTTTGCAACATCAGTTGATGTAATTCCATGTTTGGTGTTTATTCATCTAAAGATGAGATAAAACCAAAATCTCAAAGGTGTTTGTGACTTGTAAAAAATGGTGCCATGAAGAATACTAAATGTTTGATGACATTTCAAACATCTTATTCTTCTTAAATTAGAAGTATTCAAACTTGTTCAAGAACACATGATACATTTGTTTTTCTTCAAACTTGCTATATATTTTAAACAATCCTGTTCTGTTTGAAAAGCATTGTTGAACTCATTCAATTTCATTGTTTCTTCAACAAGTAAATGTGGGGAGAAGTCCGTAAAAATATTATGAAAATCTTTCAATCTTTTAAATTTTCATTAAAAAATATTATTCAAAAAACAAAATATAAAAATATTGATATTATATTGGGAAATGAAAATTGGAATGGCAACCTTTTTTAGGACTATTTTTTGGTAGACATTTGTGCTTGGTATTT
The DNA here is from genome assembly GCF_030316605.1 of Spiroplasma ixodetis Y32. GTDB lineage: Bacteria > Bacillota_I > Bacilli_A > Mycoplasmatales > VBWQ01 > Spiroplasma_E > Spiroplasma_E ixodetis. The sequence goes on along the minus strand of NZ_CP127040.1, from coordinate 25,753 downwards.
GATGGGGGTTAAGTAGTTTAGAGTGTAACATATCCAAAAATTTAATTTTAAATATAAGAAAGATTGCAATTGCAATCTCTTTTTTTATAATTTTAGTAAGTTTATTTTATAACCCTTAGAATTTTTTCAAAGCTATTAATTTTAACTTCATCAAACTTTTTAATTTTTCTAAATTTTTGTTATAAATTTCCATTTTTAAACTTGATAATTTTTTTAATTCTTCTTTTATTAGTAGACATATTTTATAATTACTAAAGATTTATTCAGTAAATTTGATAAAATTATAAGTAAGAAAATTTAGGGTTTAAAATTTTTTAAAAATGAGGTAAAGAAAATGTTTAAAAGAATAAAAGAAATTAAGAAAAGTAATAAACTTAAATCTATAAATGATTATCAGTGATTAGCTTTAGATATTGGAACTGAAAATTTTAAAGCTAGATATATTAATACTGGTCTTAGATATGATGCACCAACATATTTAGCTGAAGATTATGAAAAAAATATAATTATTTATGGTAAAGAAGCAAAAGCATTGATGGATAAAAGCAATGAAAATGTTATTATTAAACGTCCAGTTCGTGATGGTAATATTGCTGATCCCGATGCTTTACAGCGTATTCTTGCTAAAATTTTTCAAGATTTTAGACTTGAAATTAAAAATTCAAAACAAATTGATAATAATATTATAAAAAATTCTAAAGAACTTGAAAAAATAGATAAAAATCGTGATTTAATTGTGTTAATGGCTACACCAAGTGAAATCAATACAATACAAAGAGAAGCTCTAGAAAATATTGTTCATCAATTAGGAGCACTTCGTGGTTTTGTACAAGAAGAAGTTAAAATGGCAGCTTTAGGTTCAGGACAAGATATTTTTGGAACAGCAATTATGTGTATTGATATTGGAGGAGGAAGTACTGATATTGCTGTCATTAATAATGATTCAATTTTATATTCATATACAACACATTGTGCTGGAGATTTTTTAACACAAAAAATTAAAGACTATATTGCTAAAAAACATGCTATAAGAATCGGAACAAAAGAAGCTGAAGATGTTCTTAAAAATATTGGCTCACTTATGAAATATCAAAATGAAAAAGCGTATACTATTTCGGGAATTTCATTACCTAGACTGGACTCCCAACCCGGAGAAACAATGTCAATTTCTAAAACTATTGAAATTACACCCGAAGAAATTCGCGAAAATGTTATGAAAGTTGAATTTAGAGAACATGTTATTCCGTCCATTCGTACAGTCTTAAGAACTGTTGGAGAAAAAGCTGCTGGTAGTGTTAGTGATTTAAAGAAGAAAGGTAAGGGTATTACAATTTGTGGGGGTGGAGCTTACATTAAAAAAATAGATGAATTCATTAAAGAAGAATTATCTAAAGAATATTTCATTGAAGTTAAATCTAATAAATCAACTACAAAACTAATTCGTCAAAAATATGAAGGAGATATCTTTGAAGTACGTATTGCTCAAAACCCTTTAGATAATGTTATTGATGGTTGTGTAAAATATCGTGATACAATTTATAAACAAATAATAGCTGAACAAAATCCTAACCGTGAGCTTCTTAAAAAAGAAGAATAATAAGATAAAAATAATTAAAAATTAAAATTTTGTTACATATGTTGTTTAAATGCTTGTTGATGGCACTTCCCACTGCAATATATAAATTTATCTTTATTATATAAAGTGGATGGGTTACACTTTATTGGACACTAATTACGTAGACAAGTGAACAAATTAGTTAAAAGAAAGGAGAATAAAATGTTTAAAAGAATAAAAGAAATTAAGAAAAGTAATAAACTTAAATCTATAAATGATTATCAGTGATTAGCTTTAGATATTGGAACTGAAAATTTTAAAGCTAGATATATTAATACTGGTCTTAGATATGATGCACCAACATATTTAGCTGAAGATTATGAAAAAAATATAATTATTTATGGTAAAGAAGCAAAAGCATTGATGGATAAAAGCAATGAAAATGTTATTATTAAACGTCCAGTTCGTGATGGTAATATTGCTGATCCCGATGCTTTACAGCGTATTCTTGCTAAAATTTTTCAAGATTTTAGACTTGAAATTAAAAATTCAAAACAAATTGATAATAATATTATAAAAAATTCTAAAGAACTTGAAAAAATAGATAAAAATCGTGATTTAATTGTGTTAATGGCTACACCAAGTGAAATCAATACAATACAAAGAGAAGCTCTAGAAAATATTGTTCATCAATTAGGAGCACTTCGTGGTTTTGTACAAGAAGAAGTTAAAATGGCAGCTTTAGGTTCAGGACAAGATATTTTTGGAACAGCAATTATGTGTATTGATATTGGAGGAGGAAGTACTGATATTGCTGTCATTAATAATGATTCAATTTTATATTCATATACAACACATTGTGCTGGAGATTTTTTAACACAAAAAATTAAAGACTATATTGCTAAAAAACATGCTATAAGAATCGGAACAAAAGAAGCTGAAGATGTTCTTAAAAATATTGGCTCACTTATGAAATATCAAAATGAAAAACCGTATACTATTTCGGGAATTTCATTACCTAGACTGGACTCCCAACCCGGAGAAACAATGTCAATTTCTAAAACTATTGAAATTACACCCGAAGAAATTCGCGAAAATGTTATGAAAGTTGAATTTAGAGAACATGTTATTCCGTCCATTCGTACAGTCTTAAGAACTGTTGGAGAAAAAGCTACTGGTAGTGTTAGTGATTTAAAGAAGAAAGGTAAAGGTATTACAATTTGCGGGGGTGGAGCTTACATTAAAAAAATAGATGAATTCATTAAAGAAGAATTATCTAAAGAATATTTCATTGAAGTTAAATCTAATAAATCAACTACAAAACTAATTCGTCAAAAATATGAAGGAGATATCTTTGAAGTACGTATTGCTCAAAACCCTTTAGATAATGTTATTGATGGTTGTGTAAAATATCGTGATACAATTTATAAACAAATAATAGCTGAACAAAATCCTAACCGTGAGCTTCTTAAAAAAGAAGAATAATAAGATAAAAATAATTAAAAATTAAAATTTTGTTACATATGTTGTTTAAATGCTTGTTGATAGCACTTTCCACTGCAATATATAAATTTATCTTTATTATATAAAGTGTGGATGGGTTACACTTTATTGGACACTAATTACGTAGACAAGTGAACAAATTAGTTAAAAGAAAGGAGAATAAAATGTTTAAAAGAATAAAAGAAATTAAGAAAAGTAATAAACTTAAATCTATAAATGATTATCAGTGATTAGCTTTAGATATTGGAACTGAAAATTTTAAAGCTAGATATATTAATACTGGTCTTAGATATGATGCACCAACATATTTAGCTGAAGATTATGAAAAAAATATAATTATTTATGGTAAAGAAGCAAAAGCATTGATGGATAAAAGCAATGAAAATGTTATTATTAAACGTCCAGTTCGTGATGGTAATATTGCTGATCCCGATGCTTTACAGCGTATTCTTGCTAAAATTTTTCAAGATTTTAGACTTGAAATTAAAAATTCAAAACAAATTGATAATAATATTATAAAAAATTCTAAAGAACTTGAAAAAATAGATAAAAATCGTGATTTAATTGTGTTAATGGCTACACCAAGTGAAATCAATACAATACAAAGAGAAGCTCTAGAAAATATTGTTCATCAATTAGGAGCACTTCGTGGTTTTGTACAAGAAGAAGTTAAAATGGCAGCTTTAGGTTCAGGACAAGATATTTTTGGAACAGCAATTATGTGTATTGATATTGGAGGAGGAAGTACTGATATTGCTGTCATTAATAATGATTCAATTTTATATTCATATACAACACATTGTGCTGGAGATTTTTTAACACAAAAAATTAAAGACTATATTGCTAAAAAACATGCTATAAGAATCGGAACAAAAGAAGCTGAAGATGTTCTTAAAAATATTGGCTCACTTATGAAATATCAAAATGAAAAACCGTATACTATTTCGGGAATTTCATTACCTAGACTGGACTCCCAACCCGGAGAAACAATGTCAATTTCTAAAACTATTGAAATTACACCCGAAGAAATTCGCGAAAATGTTATGAAAGTTGAATTTAGAGAACATGTTATTCCGTCCATTCGTACAGTCTTAAGAACTGTTGGAGAAAAAGCTACTGGTAGTGTTAGTGATTTAAAGAAGAAAGGTAAAGGTATTACAATTTGCGGGGGTGGAGCTTATATTAAAAAAATAGATGAATTCATTAAAGAAGAATTATCTAAAGAATATTTCATTGAAGTTAAATCTAATAAATCAACTACAAAACTAATTCGTCAAAAATATGAAGGAGATATATTTGAAGTACGTATTGCTCAAAACCCTTTAGATAATGTTATTGATGGTTGTATAAAATATCGTGATACAATTTATAAACAAATAATAGCCGAACAAAATCCTAACCGCGAAATTCTTAAAAAAGAAGAATAATAAGATAAAAATAATTAAAAATTAAAATTTTGTTACATATGTTGTTTAAATGCTTGTTGATAGCACTTTCCACTGCAATATATAAATTTATCTTTATTATATAAAGTGGATGGGTTACACTTTATTGGACACTAATTACGTAGACAAGTGAACAAATTAGTGAAAAGAAAGGAATTATAATTATGACCAATATTAACTCATATACCGACGAATTTAAAAAGCAAATAGTAGCTTTATATCAAAGTGGTAAATCAATATCTTGCCTTGTTAAAGAGTATAATGTTCCAAGAGCAGTTACTTATAAATGAATTAAGCAATTTACTAATTCAGGTAGTTTTAAAACTAAAGATAATCTTTCTGATTTAGAAAAACAATTAATTCAAGCAAATAAAGAATTAAAACAGTTACGAATGGAAAATGATATTTTAAAGCAAGCAGCACTAATAATAGGCAGAAAATAGAAATTATTTTTAAAAATAAATCTAAATATAAAATTCGCACAATGTGTCGTTTTTTAAAACTCTCTAAATCAACATATTATTTTAATTTAAAGAAAAAAGAAAAAAATCAAAATAATATTTATGAACAAGCTGTTATTAGTGCTTTTAAAGAAAATAAAGAAGTTTATGGAACAAGAAGATTAAAAGTCATACTAGCAAACCAAGAAATTTATTTATCACGCAGAAAAATTAAAGAAATTATGAATAAGCATAATTTAATATCAAAATACACTAAATTATCATTCAAAAATCATCATAATAAAGTCAATGATAGTCAAATAACCAATCTTGTTAATAGAAACTTTAATAATAGAATTAAAAATGAAGTTATTGTTAGTGATTTAACTTATGTTCAAGTTAAATGGTAAATGAAACTATATTTGTTTATTAATTGACCTATTTAACCGCGAAATTATTGGACATAGTGTTGGGGAGTTAAAAAAGATGCATCATTAGTAAATCAAGCATTTATGCAATCAAATCACTGTTTAAAAGATATTGAAATATTTCATAGTGATCGCGGCAATGAATTTAACAATAAAATGATTGATAAACTTTTATTAGCATTCAATATTAATCGTTCTTTAAACAAAAAAGGCTGTCCTTATGATAATGCTGTTGCTGAGGCAACTTTCAAAACTTTTAAGACAGAATTTATTAATGATAGAAATTTTACATCATTAATCCAATTAAAATTAGAATTATTTGATTACATCAACTGATATAACAACATAAGAATTCACAGCACTCTAAACTACTTAACCCCCATCAAATACCAAGCACAAATGTCTACCAAAAAATAGTCCTAAAAAGTGTTGCCATTCCAGTCAATTACGAAAAGTTATCAGAAATAAAAAAGTTTTTCCTAATGATATGGCAGTTTTCAAAATATTTTACTTAGCAATTGAAAATATAACAAAAAAATGAACAATACCTATTCAAAATTGAAATACAGCAATTGCTCATTTTATGATAAAACTTGAAGATAGAATTAATCTGAACTAGTAACTTTGTAAAACAAAGAAACACAGATTACATAAAAGCCTCCACAAATCATTAAACACTACCATTATTTCTATGTTTTTAATATTATTTTTTAATTAAGTGTATTTTAAATCAAGCGTATATAATCACTTATTAAAGAAATATTGTAAAATTATAAACAAATATAGATTTTAGAAAGTGATTGGTAATCTCATGGTGATTTACGATAATCTATTATTATTTGTTAATTTTAAATATGAAATTATAATGGATATTATTGGTTATTTTGCCGCCTTTATTGGAATAGTAACTTTTATTCCACAAACATTTAAAACTATTAAAACTAAAAATACAAAACAAATATCATTAATTAGTTATATTATATTTTCTTTTGCAAATTTTATGTGATTAATTTTTGGACTTTTAGTATTAACATATCCAGCAAGTAATCATAAATATTATAGTCATTTACAAAGCATTTTATGAAGTTTAACTTTAATCATTCCTTATACCATAACATTTATTGCAACATTAATTATTATTTATATTAAGGTTAAAAATGTTGTTAAATTTAATGAGAAATGGAAAAATTAATTATGTTAGATGAGTTTAATTTTATTACTAATTATTTTAATTCAAATTTTGCATTTATTAATATAATAGCTTTAATTGCTGCATTGAGTTCTATGGTGGCCTTTATACCTCAATCTTGAAAGATAATTAAATTTAAAAATACTAAAGGAATTTCTCTATTAACTTTTATATTTTATAATATCGCTAATTTCCTTTGAATTTGTTGAGCTGTTATTGATTGATTAATAAATAGAGATTTGTGAATATCTGACTTAATAATTATTATTCCAAACTTCATTTGCATTTTATCTACAAGTTTTATTATTTATATTAAAGTTAAAAATATTCTTTCATAGTTTTCTGAAAAAATTGAGGTGATGAAATGAAATTAAAAAGTAATAGAAAATTAAAAATGAAATTGCATGAAAGTAGACGTTATTGTGAATGTAAACATAAAGATGATCTGTTACTTACAATTGCTGATTCAGATTTTAATATTGCTTCAGGTATTAAAAAAGATTTAATTAAGCGTATTAAGCAAGGAAATATAGATTATACTTTTCTTAATTTTAAAATGATTGATGCCATTAATTTTTGATATAAATACCGATATCAATCAAAAATTAATTTTAACTTTACAAATGAAGAAATTATTTTTGGTAGTGGGGTAATTCATTTAATGCAAAATGCTATTAAAACATTATCAAAAGTTGGTGATGGTATTATTATTCAATCACCAGTTTATGATCCATTTACTGAAATAATTATTAATAAAAATAGAAAAGTGATTAATAATGATTTAATTTATAATGAAAATAATGGTTTATGAACAATTAATTTTTTGGATTTAGAAAATAAAATGCGAGATAGTAATAATAAGATTTTATTATTATGTAGTCCTCATAATCCTGTTGGGCGTGTTTGGACAGAGGAAGAATTATTAAAAATATTAGAATTAAGTTTAAAATATAATATATTTGTTATTAGTGATGAAATTTGACAAGATATTGTTTTTAATGAATATGTTCATAAACCATTATTTATTTTAAATAAAAAATACAACAAAAATATTTTTGTTGTATCAAGTCAATCAAAAACTTATAATTTAGGTGGAACTCAAATTGGTTATGGTATTTGTTGAAATAGGGAAATAATGAATAAAATGAAAAAAAATTTAGTCGCTGATATTCATTATGCTTCAAGTAATTTTCTTTCTGCTTGTTGTTTAATTAGTGGTTACAAGAATCCCATTAATTTCAAATGATATAAATTATATATAAAACAAATTACATATAATTTTTGATTTTTAAAAAATAATTTAGAAAAAAATACTAAAATTAAAGTATCGTTTGCTCAAGGTCTTTATTTAGCTTTACTTGATGTAAAATTGGTAGTCAAAAATGAACAAGAATTAAAGGAAATTTTAAAGAAAAATCACGTTAATTGTACTATTGGAAGTATATATGGAAAAAAATATTGACATTTTTTACGTGTTGATTATTCAATTGGAAAAAATGATTTAAAAGAATTAATTAAACGGTTTCAAAAAATTTTTTCTTAATTAACTATCTATAATTCCTATCTATAGAGCATAATATTAATATTTGTATATTTTTTGGTTTATTTTAAAACTAAAAAATTCCTATTTTTAATATGGTAATTAAAAGTTTTTAGGGTTTATTTGAATTTGGCTTATGTTTAAAAATTATATTCATTTTTTTAAAATTGTTTGTTCTATAAAAAAATAAGAACAATTTAATTATAACATTTTTATTTGATTATTTAACGCTTATTTATGTTAAATATGTTTATTAATTTTTACTAAAATGCAAACTGCACAATTGTGCAGTTTTGAAGTATTTATTATATTTACATTTTTTGTGATTTTCTAATAGAACTTTGATTTTTACTTGTTGAAGCTTCACTATTTACTTTTGATTTGTCTTTTTCAAATCCAAAAGTATTAACAACAACTTTTTCTTCTCAATTTTTATTTACTTTATCCAGTGATTCTTTTTCTGTTTTTATTTTTTTTTTAATTTAGTCAATGATTTTTCACTTTCAATAAGTGCAAGTGAAACATTAAATAATTTTATTTTTTGTTCAGTAATTTGATTTTTTATATTTTCTAATAATGACTGTATTTTCTTATTTTTTGTTTTTAATTCTTCAGTTTTAGTATTTTTATCATTTTCTAACTGCGTATCTAAATTTCGTTGATTTTTTTTTAAACTTGTTATTTCTTTTTGATCTTCTAGTATTTCAGTACATAAATATTTTTTTGTTTGATTGTTTCTTCATTTGTGATTAATAAATCATCTATTTCTTTATTTATATTAATTCGATTTTCATTTGCTTTATCTATTTTTTTTTGATTATTTTTATAATTACAAAAAATACCAAATGTTAACACTACAATAATACGACATCAAATACTATCTCTTCAATTTTGCATAATTTGAATATTTTGAACAATATTTTGAACATTTTTTATTTTTGAATTAATATTTTTCTCATTACTTTCAATTTCTTTTTTTAAACGAGAAATAGAATTATTTTTCATATATATTGTCTTGTAATGTTTTAATATTTGAATTTATTTCATCTATTTGGATGGGTTCCACTTTATTGGACACTAATTACGTAGACAAGTGAACAAATTAGTGAAAAGAAAGGAATTATAATTATGACCAATATTAACTCATATACCGACGAATTTAAAAAGCAAATAGTAGCTTTATATCAAAGTGGTAAATCAATATCTTGCCTTGTTAAAGAGTATAATGTTACAAGAGCAGTTACTTATAAATGAATTAAGCAATTTACTAATTCAGGTAGTTTTAAAACTAAAGATAATCTTTCTGATTTAGAAAAACAATTAATTCAAGCAAATAAAGAATTAAAACAGTTACGAATGGAAAATGATATTTTAAAGCAAGCAGCACTAATAATAGGCAGAAAATAGAAATTATTGTTAAAAATAAATCTAAATATAAAATTCGCACAATGTGTCGTTTTTTAAAACTCTCTAAATCAACATATTATTTTAATTTAAAGAAAAAAGAAAAAAATCAAAATAATATTTATGAACAAGCTGTTATTAGTGCTTTTAAAGAAAATAAAGAAGTTTATGGAACAAGAAGATTAAAAGTCATACTAGCAAACCAAGAAATTTATTTATCACGCAGAAAAATTAAAGAAATTATGAATAAGCATAATTTAATATCAAAATACACTAAATTATCATTCAAAAATCATCATAATAAAGTTAATGATAGCCAAATAACCAATCTTGTTAATAGAAACTTTAATAATAGAATTAAAAATGAAGTTATTGTTAGTGATTTAACTTATGTTCAAGTTAATGGTAAATGAAACTATATTTGCTTATTAATTGACCTATTTAACCGCGAAATTATTGGCATAGTGTTGGAGTTAAAAAAGATACATCATTAGTAAATCAAGCATTTATGCAATCAAATCACTGTTTAAAAGATATTGAAATATTTCATAGTGATCGCGGCAATGAATTTAACAATAAAATGATTGATAAACTTTTATTAGCATTCAATATTAATCGTTCTTTAAACAAAAAAGGCTGTCCTTATGATAATGCTATTGCTGAAGCAACTTTCAAAACTTTTAAGACAGAATTTATTAATGATAGAAATTTTACATCATTAATCCAATTAAAATTAGAATTATTTGATTACATCAACTGATATAACAACATAAGAATTCACAGCACTCTAAACTACTTAACCCCCATCAAATACCAAGCACAAATGTCTACCAAAAAATAGTCCTAAAAAGTGTTGCCATTCCAATATTTATGTTATAATAAGTCACAGATTATAAAAATACTTTTTGGGAGTTAAATTACTACTTAAGTCATTTTCAATTTTAAAAATTGAATTTTAAGCATATAAGATTGCATCAATTAAAACTACTGCCATTCATAATGCAAGAAAAATCAAACTTCATATCATTGCAAAAATTCAAATTTTATGAAAAATATTTTCTTGTCACTTGTCTTTTATTCAATTTATCATTGTTTTTTATTATTTATATAAATATAATATTTATTTTTATAATTATAGTATTTATTAAATTTTTTTTACTTTACTTTGTATTATTTCTACTATTATATTTATAGTATCTAACTATTAATAAATTCACTTTGATAAATTGATGAAATATACTTACCAGCCCTTCCTGTTCCAGCATAAATATTTTTTTTATTATCAATTGTTAAACATCAAGCAGTTGTCAAAACTCCAAAAATTTCTTTTAAATCAGACTGATTGTCTAATTTAAAAATTTTACCTTTCTGTATACCTAATTCAGTACCGATATAAATATTGTTATTATTATCAGCAACTAATGAAAAAACTGAATTATTAATTTTATTAACAATAATAAAATTAATTCCATCTGTTGATTTATAAAGATTTCCTTTACTATAAGACTTATATGTTCCAATATAAATTGTACCATTTGATGAAATTGTAATAGCTGTAACTTCATTATTAATCTTAGAATTTTTTTGAAAACTTATTCCATCAGTACTGGTATAAAGTTCCCCATTTCCCGAATATCCAGATATTGCAATACCTACGTATAGTATTTTACTATTTGATATAAAAGCTAAATTTGAAATTTTTCCATTAAATTTTTTAATTTCTTTAAATTCAATTTTTATAAATGAACTTTTATATAAAACTCCATCATTTGTTCCAACTCAAATATTTTTTTCATTATCTGTTGTTAAGCTACAAACATTATCATTTAGAACTTTATCAAAACTTATTCCGTTTGTACTTTTATACAATCCTCTATCAGTTGCAACTCAAAGTGTTTTATTTTCATCATTAATTATTGAATTTATTTGTACTCCAATTACATTTTCAATTGGTTTAAATGTTTTACCACCATCAATACTTTTTAATAAAATGTTACTTATTTTTTCATTATTTCAATTAATTAATCCAATATATAAAGTATTGTCATTAGTTCAAAGCATACGATAAATATCACCACTAAATTTAGTTTTTGTAATTATTTTAAAATTATTAATTTGATAATTTAAAGTTATTTTACCTTTATATTTTCCAATACCATTAATAGTTACATTAGTTGCACTTGGATTATTTTTAAATTCAAAATCATTTTCAGTTAGTTCATTTGCTGACACGTTTTTAGTTTTAATTGCTTCTAAAATTTGACTTTTATTTGGTTGATTTAATTGACCAGTATAAATGCTACCTAAATCTGAATTTTTTATTTTGTCACTTAAATAATTTTCTAATGATTGATTGTTACATGCAATTACATTTGTACTTGCTGTTCCAACTAAAATTATAGCACTTAAAATACTAATTAAAATTTTCATTTTTTTCCTCCTCTAAATTTTCTTAGTTTTATTTTACATTATTTAATTAATATAAATTATTATTATTATGCTTAATTTCAAAATTAACTACAAAAAATACAAATATTAAATTATAAAAATTATAAATGATTACGATTTTTAATTTTAAGTACAAATAAATATATGAAATAATTAATGTATCGTTGTTTTATTTTAAAATAAAACCGAAAGAAAGATAGGATATTATGAATATAGAAATAATTTGTTGATTAATAATTATTGTAAATATTTTGATATTTTTGATTAAAATAATAAAAATAATCAAAAAAAGAATTTGTGATTTATAATTTTTTATGTTATTAATTTAATTACGGACTTCTCCCCACATGTACTTGTGGAGGAAACAATGAAATTGAATGAGTTCAACAATGCTTTTCAAACAGAACAGGATTGTTTAAAATATATAGCAAGTTTGAAGAAAAAAAATGTATCATGTGTTCTTGAACAAGTTTGAATACTTCTAATTTAAGAAGAATAAGATGTTTGAAATGTCATCAAACATTTAGTATTCTTCATGGCACCATTTTTTACAAGTCACAAACACCTTTGAGATTTTGATTTTATCTCATCTTTAGATGAATAAACACCAAACATGGAATTACATCAACTGATGTTGCAAAAGAATTGGGTGTGACTTTGAAAACTGCTTGAAGAATGGGTCATGAAATCAGAAATCGTATTGCCAAACAAGAACATCAATTTATTGTTGAAGGCATAGTGCAAATGGATGAAATGTATCTTTCACATATGGGTTTTAAAAAACAAGGAAGATCTTTGATAAATAAAACATTAATTGTTGGGATTTATGAAAAAACAACCAATAATTTAATTGTGAAAGTAATCAAAAACGCAAAAAGTAAAAATCTTTTGCAGTTTGCAAGAAACCATATTTCTTCAAAGTGTGATGTACATACTGATTCTTGAAAAGGATATCGTGATTTCAAATCACTTTTCCCTAATCACAAAACAGTTAACCATCAAGATGGTTATGTTTCAAAAATTGGCGTAAATACCAATCAAATTGAATCAGTATGAAAACATATACGAAGAACATTTAAAACACATATCAAAGTTGCAAAACATCATGTTCATTTATATGCCAAAGAAGCTGCATATAAATTCAACAAGATACCTACTTTTGAAACTGTAATGCTATGTTTCATTTAAAAATGTGGGGAGAAGTCCGTAGATAGGCTTTTCTCAACATTTATGTGATAAAATTTAAAAATAGTACATAAAGGGAGAAAAGCCTTTAATTATTATCTTGTTATTAATCAAATTATCTAATTCTGGTAAGTTTCTAAATTCTGAATCTCTTAAAATATCATTTCTTGCAGATACTATGTCTTGATGATGACTATAATTATATGTAGAGACTTGCTCACTTCTTTCGTTTATATTAGGTACAATATAATCCAAAGTTACAAAAGATGTATCAAGAATATAGTTAAGTGTTACTACACCTACATACACATTTTTATTTTTAGAACTTATTATCGCTTGATTTTGACTATTATTAATTTGGATTTTAATTTTAGTAATATCTATTTTGTATGTATTTTTAATAATATCTTTAATTTCCATTTCAATTTTCTTATGCTTGTGATATTAGAGGCAATTTGTCATATATAAATTTTGCCTAAATTTCTTTTGTTACTTGGAATTATTACTTCTAAACTTTTTGTTTTTTTATTTTAATCCTCATTTTCTTCTATTCAGGCAACAATTGTAATTCCACTTGCAACACCTCCAAGCAATGCTGTTGAACCAACTACTCCAGCAATAATTTTAAGTTTTTTCTTATTTTTTTTATTTTTGTCAAACATAAAAAATTCTCCCCTAAAAATAATTTAATTGCTAGTTACAATATTTATCTAATTGTTTTTTTGCCTTTTGTTTTTAATTGATTTTTTTAAATTAGATTTGGCTTTTCTCCCTTTATGTACTATTTTTAAATTTTATCACATAAATGCTGAGAAAAGCCTATCTACGGACTTCTCCCCACATTTTTAAATGAAACATAGCATTACAGTTTCAAAAGTAGGTATCTTGTTGAATTTATATGCAGCTTCTTTGGCATATAAATGAACATGATGTTTTGCAACTTTGATATGTGTTTTAAATGTTCTTCGTATATGTTTTCATACTGATTCAATTTGATTGGTATTTACGCCAATTTTTGAAACATAACCATCTTGATGGTTAACTGTTTTGTGATTAGGGAAAAGTGATTTGAAATCACGATATCCTTTTCAAGAATCAGTATGTACATCACACTTTGAAGAAATATGGTTTCTTGCAAACTGCAAAAGATTTTTACTTTTTGCGTTTTTGATTACTTTCACAATTAAATTATTGGTTGTTTTTTCATAAATCCCAACAATTAATGTTTTATTTATCAAAGATCTTCCTTGTTTTTTAAAACCCATATGTGAAAGATACATTTCATCCATTTGCACTATGCCCTCAACAATAAATTGATGTTCTTGTTTGGCAATACGATTTCTGATTTCATGACCCATTCTTCAAGCAGTTTTCAAAGTCACACCCAATTCTTTTGCAACATCAGTTGATGTAATTCCATGTTTGGTGTTTATTCATCTAAAGATGAGATAAAATCAAAATCTCAAAGGTGTTTGTGACTTGTAAAAAATGGTGCCATGAAGAATACTAAATGTTTGATGACATTTCAAACATCTTATTCTTCTTAAATTAGAAGTATTCAAACTTGTTCAAGAACACATGATACATTTGTTTTTCTTCAAACTTGCTATATATTTTAAACAATCCTGTTCTGTTTGAAAAGCATTGTTGAACTCATTCAATTTCATTGTTTCCTCCACAAGTACATGTGGGGAGAAGTCCGTTAGATTTTTTAATCTGGATGGGTTACACTTTATTATTGACGTCAAAAACAAGCATATGAAGAACTTATTGCAGAAATAATATAAAATAATAATGTACATTTAAATTTAAGGAGGTAAAAAGAAATGTTTAATAAATTAAAAGAAAAATTTAAAAATAGAAAATGTAAAACTGGTTCATGTAAAAATAAAAATGAAACTGAACATAAATAAATATTTATTTTTTTTAAATATTTTAATTCATTTAAATACTAATTTACGATACAATTATCTAGTTACCGGTGTGGTCTTGGACGATGGCACTGGTAATGTGGAATGGCAACACTTTTTAGGACTATTTTTTGGTAGACATTTGTGCTTGGTATTTGATGGGGGTTAAGTAGTTTAGAGTGCTGTGAATTCTTATGTTGTTATATCAGTTGATGTAATCAAATAATTCTAATTTTAATTGGATTAATGATGTAAAATTTCTATCATTAATAAATTCTGTCTTAAAAGTTTTAAAAGTTGCTTCAGCAACAGCATTATCATAAGGACAGCCTTTTTTGTTTAAAGAACGATTAATATTGAATGCTAATAAAAGTTTATCAATCATTTTATTGTTAAATTCATTGTCGCGATCACTATGAAATATTTCAATATCGTTTAAACAGCGATTTGATTGCATAAATGCTTGATTTACTAATGATGTATCTTTTTTAATCCAACACTATGTCCAATAATTTCGCAGTTAAATAGGTCAATTAATAAGCAAATATAGTTTCATTTACCATTAACTTGAACATAAGTTAAATCACTAACAATAACTTCATTTTTAATTCTATTATTAAAGTTTCTATTAA
This sequence comes from Spiroplasma ixodetis Y32, assembly GCF_030316605.1. GTDB lineage: Bacteria > Bacillota_I > Bacilli_A > Mycoplasmatales > VBWQ01 > Spiroplasma_E > Spiroplasma_E ixodetis. The sequence continues at coordinate 10,074 of NZ_CP127040.1, read as the reverse complement.
CAAGATTAGTTATTTGACTATCATTAACTTTATTATGATGATTTTTGAATGATAATTTAGTGTATTTTGATATTAAATTATGCTTATTCATAATTTCTTTAATTTTTCTGCGTGATAAATAAGTTTCTTGGTTTGCTAGTATGACTTTTAATCTTCTTGTTCCATAAACTTCTTTATTTTCTTTAAAAGCACTAATAACAGCTTGTTCATAAATATTATTTTGATTTTTTTCTTTTTTCTTTAAATTAAAATAATATGTTGATTTAGAGAGTTTTAAAAAACGACACATTCTGCGAATTTTATATTTAGATTTATTTTTAACAATAATTTCTATTTTCTGCCTATTATTAGTGCTGCTTGCTTTAAAATATCATTTTCCATTTGTAACTGTTTTAATTCTTTATTTGTTTGAATTAATTGTTTTTCTAAATCAGAAAGATTATTTTTCCAATGATGAAACAATAAAAGTTGAAATTATTAGTATTGATAATGATAATAAAAAACTTTCATTAAGTACTAAAAAATTCAATATAATAGAAAAAAATAAGGAGAAAAAATATAATGAAAAGTTTATTAAGTATGCTTGCAGTTTCTACTTTGGTTGGAACAAGTGGAAGTAGTTTACAACCAATGTTTGCTCAGAAAATTGTAAACACTGGTTTTAAATCAAATCAAGTAAATAATAAAGACATAAGTATCAAAAATCAAAATAATACAAATCCATTTATTAATAAGATTCCAACAATTGATAATAATTCAAATATTTCATCAAACGTAATAAGTTCTAATGGAACAATATATTTAGGTACTTATAACAAAGGTTTATGAAAAAGTACTGATGGAATTAACTTTGAACAAGTAACTGGATTACCAAATGAAGTTTCTGCTATTGCAACATTTGATAAAACAGTTTATGTAGGTACTCAACAAAGTGGTTTATGAAAAAGTACTGATGGAATTAAATTTATTAAAACATCATTTTCTGGTAAATATACATCAAGTATTACAATTGATTCTTCTGGTAATGTTTATGTTGATAATTTAGGAGCATTATTTAAATCAAAAGATGGAATTAAATTCGAACAAGTAACTGGATTACCAAATGAAGTTTCTGCTATTTCGTATCTTAATAATACAATTTATGTTGGTATGGAAAACAAAGGTTTATGAAAAAGTACTGATGGAATTAAATTTGAACAAGTAACTGGATTACCAAATGATTTTGTTATTCAAAAAATCCACATTACTTTAAATGGAACAATATATGTTGGTAGTCAAAAAAGTGGTTTATGAAAAAGTACTGATGGAATTAAATTTGAACAAGTAACTGGATTACTAAATGATAAAATTAGAAGTATAGAATCTAATTCAAATTTAATTATAATTGGTTTTAATAATGGAGAAATATATCAAAGTAATGATGGACTATCATTTAATAAAATATATCAAATAGATCATTATATTGTTGTTAATGTTACTGCTGATGGAACAATTTATGTAGGAACTGAAAAAAGTGGTTTATTAATTATTAATTCTTTATTAAAATTAAATAAACCAAACTATTTGGGAAATTTATATAACGGTATAGTTTACAATTCTATACAAAAAATAGATATTAAAGAGAATCTAGTTGCAAGTGCAATATTAGATGGAAAATCACAAACCGTACCAAAAATCGGACTTGATATCCCTGTTGGTGAGCACAATTTAATTTTAACTTTAAAAGATAAAACACTTGCAAGTGTTTTTGGTGGAGATCCTAATACTGGACAAGTGACATATAAATTATGAGTTAAAACATCAATTGATAAAAATAAAATTGATTATCAAGCAAAAATTGATGATACGCAATTATATACTGGTTTAGTTTCTAATACTGGAAATACTAATAATGCAGATATTATTCAAACAAAAATAAAAAATGGAACTGGAACACATAATGCTTCTATAAATATTGATTTTAAAGATATTTTGATTGATTTTGATGTTAATAAAAGTTTTTATGTACAAGGAACTGTTGATGAAACAACAAATAATTTCACAGCAACTGGTTCTAAACAGAAAATAACTAAAAATTTAGAAATAAAAATAGATGGAACATATCATTTACATTTAGTCGATACAGTAGGTAATAATTATGATAGTTATTTAGAACTTGGTGAAAGTAATTGAAAATTAAAAGGTACTTTTGATGATAGTGAATTAGATAAGCTTAAATCAAAACTTAATGTAATTGTCAATTTAACTGACCCTAGTCAAAAATCAAAAGCATTGGGTTGATTACATCAATATGAAAATTTTGTAGAAAATAAATTTAATGAAACTATAAAAACCAATGGTAAGGGTTTTGATAGTGAAATTAAAAATCAAATTACTTCTTATACATCATTTTTAAAACCTTTAACGTATGATATTGCAAATGAACCAAAATTTACTGATGGTCTTGATAAAAATTTATTAGTAAAAACAATAACTGATAAAGCTAAGGAAATTTTAAATAAAGGTTTAGATGCATTACCTAAAAATTTAAATGTAAATACTTCAAATGTAGTTAATAAATCAACATTAGATAATTATTCAGCTTGAATTAAAAATTATCAAGATTTTATTAACAAAAACAAAGATAAATGAATAAATGAAATTAAAAAAATAGCTTCTCATGGTTTTGCAACTGATGAGCAAGAAAATAATATCAAAGCACAAGTAAGTCAATTTTTAAATAACGATAATATTAAAAATTATTTAAAAAATGTTGTTTGAGAAGACAATAAATTATTAAAATCTACAAGCAATGATTATCAACAATATATTGAATTAGATAAACTTAAAACAGATACTATTAATTGAGTAAATCAAAACTTATCTGCAATAAACACAGCATATGAAAATGCCATTAAAAATGCTGAAAGTGGATTACACTTACATGGATATAGTATTTCAGAAATTTTAAATGGTAAACAAAAACCCCAAATAAAAAGTGAAATTGATAATTTTGCAGATGGCCAAAGTTATCATGATTGATTACAAAGTCAAGCAAATATCAAATTTCATGGTTGACAATTAAAAATTGGTTTACCTATTGGCTTAATTTCATTAGTTATTGCAGTTGTTGCTGGTTGTTTTATTTATAGACGTACAAATCCTAAATATAATGGTTATTGAAGAGGTAAAAAAGAAGCAAAACTTAGAAAATCTAATTTTAAAAAAAATGATATTGATAAAAATAATAAAAGTAATTAAGTATAACTGAAAAAGAACTAGGAATGCATATTGATAATTTTGTTAAGTTAAATCCAAAACAAAACAAAATACCTAATATAAATAAATATAGTCAAAAATCATTTTTTATTATTCAAAATAACTTTAAAGAAAATAAGAAAAATATAATAACTTCAAACTATGATGACATTTTTTATGGTAAAAATTCAAAATTATTAGGTAAAAAATGAACAGAAATTCTTTTATCAAGTAAAGCTATTTTGCAATATCATAAAAAAATTAGAGATTATTTTCCTTTTTGTAAAAAAAAAATAATCAAAATACTACTAGATGATTTATTTTTTTTGATTTGATAAAAATATGCACAAAGATATTATAGAAGCATCAGAAATAAATTTTGATATTAATACAAGAAAAAAATTAGAAAATATTAGATATTTTTTAGATAAAAAAGATTGAAGCAATTATTTTTTTAATTTACAAAAATTAATGCATGAACACATAATTAAACTATTAGATTGAAAAAATAAGCCACTTAATTATAGAGATTTTAATAAAATGTTAATTCAAAAATTAAATGTTTCAATAAGTGAAGTGTATAATTAAATTATTCTTATTTTTTATAGAACAAAATAATTATAAAAAATGAATATAAAATTTAAATATAAACATAAATTCCAAATAACCTTTAAAACTTTAGTTCCTATTTTTAATATAGGAATTTTTTTTATTATAACTCTTTATAATGATTATTAAATTTAAATCCTAAAATAATAATTGTTGAAATCAAAATTATTAAATCTAAACTTACAACTTCTCAATTTTTTATGAATATTCCATAAGTTATTCATAAAAAACAAGATAATAGTTGAATTAATAACATGAAAAATGATAAATCCCGTACTCTTTTTGTTTTAATTATTTTTATAATTTGGGGTAAAAATATAAAACTATTTACAGTAACTGCTAATCAACCAATTATTTCTACATTCATAATACCCCTCCTTATTACTATTCTCTTTTAAAACAAAACAAAAAGATAATATAAATAATTTATTTTTTTATTATAAAATTATAAAGGTAACAAAAAAGATAAGGTCAAAAATATATGTCAATAACTCAAGAAAACAACGCTTTCTTATTACAATTAAAATCAGCGATTAAATCATATACTAATTTCTTATTAAAAATATAGATACTGTTTATAAAGAAACTGATATTGTAACAGGAGAAATAATGAATTTTTATAATGATCATCTTTGCTTATCATATGCAATAACACTTTTGTACTATGATACATTTTTCCATGTCCTAAAAAAGAATTTATTGATCATGTTAAAAAATTTAATATTTCTTGATTTAAAATTAATAATAAACTTTTTAGTGCTATTTTTATATTAATGAATTTATTAAAAAATATAAATGGTTTATATTTTTATGAAAAATATACTAAAAGTATCTTAACAAGAGATACTTGATTTAAAAGTGGAAAATCAAACTATTCAGAATGAAAAATATTTAAATTTACTATTTGATTTAATGAAGATGGACGAATTGAAATCCTTAATTAAAACGAAATGGCGCAACTTTTAATGATAGCAATATATGAACCCATGGTAAATTATGTTAATGCTAAAAAAAATTATTTGAATAATATTTTTGCTAGTTATTCGCAAGAAGAATTAAAAGAAAAATGATATGACGTTGATTATTATACTAGAAAATTAATTGCAGAAGTTGCAAAAAATCAAGATTATTATACTAATGATTTTGATAAAAAAGATTATATAAAAACTAAATCAATAAAGCTGAATAATCATAACTGTAAAGAATTTTATACAAGATTACGAGAAAATATATTAATAATTTTTAAGGCTTTTCTCCCTTTATGTACTATTTTTAAATTTTATCACATAAATGTTGAGAAAAGCCTATCTACGGACTTCTCCCCACATTTTTAAATGAAACATAGCATTACAGTTTCAAAAGTAGGTATCTTGTTGAATTTATATGCAGCTTCTTTGGCATATAAATGAACATGATGTTTTGCAACTTTGATATGTGTTTTAAATGTTCTTCGTATATGTTTTCATACTGATTCAATTTGATTGGTATTTACGCCAATTTTTGAAACATAACCATCTTGATGGTTAACTGTTTTGTGATTAGGGAAAAGTGATTTGAAATCACGATATCCTTTTCAAGAATCAGTATGTACATCACACTTTGAAGAAATATGGTTTCTTGCAAACTGCAAAAGATTTTTACTTTTTGCGTTTTTGATTACTTTCACAATTAAATTATTGGTTGTTTTTTCATAAATCCCAACAATTAATGTTTTATTTATCAAAGATCTTCCTTGTTTTTTAAAACCCATATGTGAAAGATACATTCCATCCATTTGCACTATGCCCTCAACAATAAATTGATGTTCTTGTTTGGGAATACGATTTCTGATTTCATGACCCATTCTTCAAGCAGTTTTCAAAGTCACACCCAATTCTTTTGCAACATCAGTTGATGTAATTCCATGTTTGGTGTTTATTCATCTTAAGATGAGATAAAATCAAAATCTCAAAGGTGTTTGTGACTTGTAAAAAATGGTGTCAGGAAGAATACTAAATGTTTGATGACATTTCAAACATCTTATTCTTCTTAAATTAGAAGAATTCAAACTTGTTCAAGAACACATGATACATTTGTTTTTCTTCAAACTTGCTATATATTTTAAACAATCCTGTTCTGTTTGAAAAGCATTGTTGAACTCATTCAATTTCATTGTTTCCTCCACAAGTACATGTGGGGAGAAGTCCGATTTTTAATAAACAAAAAGATGTTAATTTTTTTATTAAGGCCTATTCACCATGAATGGATGCTATGTTTTCTGAACCTAATATTAATTTTAAAGAATGTATAAAATTAATTATTAAAAATAAAATTTGAACTGATTTTGTTAAAGATATTAAAAATAAAAGTAAATTTATGATTTTAAATAATTGACAAATAAAATTTAATGCCCATATTGGCAATATGATTTTAATGCAAATTAATGGTGAAATATAAGAACCTGTTTATTTATCTTTTGGTTTCTTTTCAAAATCTTCAGCATCTTTTTGTAATCCTAAAATTGGACAAAGTAAGGGGTAATTTTCTTTACAATAATCACAATGTCATTTTTTATTTTTGAAAAGTGATTTAAGTTTTTTAAACATTTGGTGTCATCTCCTCTTCTTTTTGAATGATTGCCAATTTAATAGTTTGTTTATAGATAGATTTTGGTTGAAATTTTGGTGAGTAATGTTCACTCATTTGTAAAGTTTTACCAGTTCTAGGATTTCTAACAATTCTGGCATTCTTTTTAACAACCATGAATTTTCCAAGATTTGAAATATCAACAAATTCTCCAATTGAATTTTTAGCAATAATTATTTCTGAAAATTTATCAATGCAGTTTTCAACATCTTTTTGATTCAAATTAATTTCATTACTTATTGCTTTTACTAATTCTTTTTTATTCATACTATCCCTCCAAAAATTTTAATTTTTAATTATTTTTATCTTATTCTTCTTCTTTTTTAAGAAGCTCACGGTTAGGATTTTGTTCAGCTATTATTTGTTTATAAATTGTATCACGATATTTTACACAACCATCAATAACATTATCTAAAGGGTTTTGAGCAATACGTACTTCAAAGATATCTCCTTCATATTTTTGATGAATTAGTTTTGTAGTTGATTTATTAGATTTAACTTCAATGAAATATTCTTTAGATAATTCTTCTTTAATGAATTCATCTATTTTTTTAATATAAGCTCCACCCCCGCAAATTGTAATACGTTTACCTTTCTTCTTTAAATCACTAACACTACCAGCAGCTTTTTCTCCAACAGTTCTTAAGACTGTTCTAATTGCAGGAATAACATGTTCTCTAAATTGAACTTGCATAACACTTTCACGAATTTCTTCGGATGTAATTTCAATAGTTTTAGAAATTGACATTGTTTCTCGGGGTTAAGAGTCCAATCTAGGTAATGAAATCCCCGAAATAGTATACGGTTTTTCATTTTGATATTTCATAAGTGAACCAATGTTTTTAAGAACATCTTCAGCTTCTTTTGTTCCAATTTTTATAGCATGTTTTTTAGCAATGTATTCTTGAATTTTTTGTGTTAAAAAATCTCCAGCACAATGTGTTGTATATGAATATAAAATTGAATCATTATTAATTACAGCAATATCAGTACTTCCTCCACCAATATCAATACACATAATTGCTGTTCCAAAAATATCTTGTCCCGAACCTAGCGCTGCCATTTTAACTTCTTCTTGTACAAATCCACGCAGTGCTCCTAATTGATGAACAATATTTTCTAAAGCTTCTCTTTGTATTGTATTGATTTCACTTGGTGTAGCCATTAATACAATCAAGTCACGTTTTTTATCTATTTTTTCTAGTGCTTTAAAATTTTTTATCGAATTATTATCTATTTGTTTTATATTTGTAATTTCAAGTCTGAAATCTTGAAAAATTTTAGCAAGAATACGCTGTAAAGCATCGGGGTCAGCAATATTACCGTCACGAACTGGACGTTTAATAATAACATTTTCATTAGTTTTATCCATCAATGCTTTTGCTTCTTCACCATAAATAATTATATTTTTTTCATAATCTTCAGCTAAATGTGTTGGTGCATCATACCTAAGACCAGTATTAATATATCTAGCTTTAAAATTTTCAGTCCCAATATCTAAAACTAATCACTGATAATCATTTATAGATTTAAGCTTATTACTTTTCTTAATTTCTTTTATTTTTTTAAACATTTTATTCTCCTTTCTTTTAACTAATTTGTTCACTTGTCTACGTAATTAGTGTCCAATAAAGTGGAACCCATCCAATATTTTAAATCCTATTTTTTCTTATTATAATTTTACAATATTTACAAAATAAGTTCTTTGTATACTTTTTTAACAATAAACTTTAACATATAAAAAGATTTAACAAATAAATCTATCCATTATTACGGGTTTTTGAATTAGAGTGTTTTAATTTTTCAACTTTAAAGATTGCACACAAATTTGCTTTTTAAGTTGCTGATTTTCTTTTTCTAAACTTTGTGTTTTATTTAAATTAATTTCATATCCCAAATTTTCTTTAATTTCCATTTCTTGAATTTTAGTAAATAAAGTACTATTTTTGTCCAATTGAATAGGTTTATTACATTTATCTTTTCAAATATCAGCAATCTCATTAAACTTAATGGTTCTATAATAAATTGGCCGTATATACTGAATTTGATTATCAATTTTAATTTTAAAATAATCATGGTTACTTGATTCAGTAGTCATTAATTGCACTTTTACATGACTTGGGTATGATTTAATAACAATTGCAGGACGATATTTTTGCTTACCAGTCTCTTTATCAATATCATCGATAATTTTGACACGAATTCCTCTGCCTTTTTTTAATTTTCATCAGTAATTTTGTTGCATATGATATTCACTTTCTAAATTTGACATATTTACAAATTAATTATATAATTAATTTGTTAGTACAGGTAGTGCTGTGCAAGGGGGAGTAAGCCCTCACATTCCCAACCTTAGTTGTTGGGGTTTTTTATGAAAATTATTCATAATTTTTTAAATATAAAAAACATTACAATTTGTATATACAAAAAAAATATTAGGTATGAAAATAAAATTTTTTTATTAATATATTTAAAATTTGTATATATAAAATTATTTATTTTGTTTTCAATTTTCATAAATTGTATCAATAGCATTGCGATATATTGTTGATTTATCTAAATTAAAACCATTATTTTTCATTTCTTTAAATTTATTTTCTATACTTTCATAACTAGATATTGTTATAATAATTCTCTTTTCTTTTTCCTTTAATAGTTCTTTATTTAAAAAAGAATTCACTTCTTTATTTTGTTTTTTTAATTCACTATTTTTACTTAAAACTTGTTGAGTTATTTTACTTTCTTTAGTATTTAAACCTAAATCTAAAGAATTCATTATTTTTTCATTTAATTTTTTGGCCATTATAATATCTCCTTTTCTAATAATTCTTTAGTAAGTAAAAAGAAAGGACTTTTATCTGTTAATATAGGATTTGACAACATAGTATGTTTTTCTAAATTTAATGACGCTGGAATAATTGTATTTAAAATAATAGTTGAAAATTCTGAATTTAAAACTTGTTCTTTAATAAAATTATGAGTTTTATTTTTTCTAAAATTATTTAAAACAATAGAATTCATATTATTACTTAAATTTACTCCTATTCTTTTTCATTTTTCTAAATAATTTTTATAATCATTTAAAAATATTTCTATACCTTCAAAACTAAATTTATGTGGAACGATTGTTACTATAATTTCATCTACACTTAAAAAAACATTTTCTGTTATTAAAGTATTTGTAGGATTTATATCAAAAAAAATATAATCATATTTATCTTTTAAATAATTTTTTATTTCTTTTAAGTTATTTTTTAAAATAAAATCTGAAGCAGTTTCTGAATTTAAAACTTGTAATGTTTTTTTAATTAAATTTTTATATGCAGGAATTATATCAATATTTTTGTAATTTGCTTGTTCAATTGAATTTTTCAAAGTTTCTAGTTTATTTTTTTGTAAACTATCAGGTATAAATCAATATTTTATTAAACTTTCTTTTTCCTTATTTTGCTTATTTCTAAAAACTCCAGTTAAATTACCTTGCGGATCAATATCAAATAATAAAACTTTTTTCCCTAATTCTGCTAAAGTACGTGCAACGCCAACAGTTAAAGTTGTTTTTCCAACTCCACCTTTTGAATTTGCAAAAGTAATCATTTTCAT